>JAIRTV010000097.1 GCA_031254675.1 Planctomycetaceae bacterium
ATATCAATAATGAAAACGTTGACAATATTAACAGCGTTGTCGGCAACACGGAAAAGGAAACAATCAATCATGAAATTATCAATAGCGTCATATTACAAATTTGCCGGAAAGATAACTTCGAACAACTCGATAAAATTATCGACACGCACAAAATTGAAGAACCCGAACCACAACAAGAAGCCCCACAACACTCCCAACGAAAATCTCAACGAAAATTCCGCTAAATAAATTACAGAATGATGAATCCCAAAAATGTCTATCAGTAAATCATCAAGTTACAATTGATGGGACTACCAATTTTATTACCAATATTTATGATCAATTTATTACCATGACGAAATCAAATAGAAAATTTGCAATTGGTCTCGATTTTGGAACGAATAGTGTTCGAGCGTTAATTGTTGATATTGAAAGTGGTCGGGAGATTGCTTCTGTTGTTGATTCTTACCCAAGCGGTGATGCGGGAGTTCTTCTTGATCCGAAACAACCGTTGCTCGCACGCCAGAACCCAAACGATTATATCACAAGTTTTTATCGTTCTGTTTCCGGTGTTATTCGGCAGGCTCTTGATGTGAAAGACGCCGAATTTATGCCTCAAAATGTGGTCGGAATCGGCGTGGACACCACCGGCTCCACTCCAATTCCTGTTGATCGTAACGGTATTGCGTTGGGGTTGTTGCCGCAATTCAAAAACGAACCGGATGCCCAAGCCTGGTTGTGGAAAGATCACTCTTCATTTGCCGAAGCTACTGAAATTACAGAAAAAGCCTCACGTTATCAAATAAAATATCTCGCCCAATGTGGCGAAAAATATAGCAGCGAATGGTTTTGGTCAAAAATATTGCATTGCAAACGGGTTAATCCCAACGTCTTTGATGCCGCTTATTCTTGGGTTGAATTAGCCGATTTTATTCCGGCGTTGATGATCGGAAATACCAATCCCGATACATTGCCACGCGGAATTTGTACTGCCGGTCATAAAGCAATGTTTCATGCACAATGGAACGGTTTGCCAAGTGCCGAATTTTTGTCTTCTCTTGATCCTGATCTGGTACGTTTGCGTGATCATTTTAACAGCAAAACCAAAACTGCCGATCAATCTGCCGGTCAACTTTGCGAATCTGTTGCGGCGAAAGTGGGATTGATTCCGGGAATTCCCGTTACGGCTGGAACTCTTGACTGCCACGCGGGTGCGGTGGGCGCCGGAATCAAACCCAAAACATTGGTCAAAATTATGGGAACAAGTACCTGTGATGTTATGATCCATCCGCTCGCCGAACCACTCTCAACAATTCCCGGTCTTTGCGGAATTGTTCCCGGTTCCGTGATGTCGGGAATGTACGGAATTGAAGCCGGACAATCCGGCGTTGGTGATATTTTCAATTGGTTCGTCAAAAATATGACGCCAGAACTTTTTACAAAAACAACCGATATTCACAACGCCTTGTCAAACGAAGCGCAAAAACTTTTACCCGGTGAGAGTGGTTTGTTGGCACTGGACTGGCACAACGGTAATCGGACAGTTTTGGTTGACCAATTATTGACCGGACTGATTCTTGGCATGACAGTTCACACAACAGCCCCCGAAATTTATCGAACCCTCATTGAAGCCACCGCATTCGGGGCATTGACAATTATCAATCGTCTCGAAGAATACGGTATTCGGGTGGACGAAGTAATCAACTGCGGTGGAATCGCCGAAAAAAGTCCGTTGACAATGCAAATTTACGCCGATGTCTGTAACAAACCCATGAAAATTTCTCGTAGCGCACAAACATGCGCTCTTGGTTCCGCAATTCTAGGAACAGTTGCCGGTGGATATTACGAAAACGTCGAAACCGCTCAGCAAAAAATGACCGGCATTAAAGAGAAAATTTATGTTCCAAATTCTCATGCGGTTGCTGTTTATCGGCGACTTTATCAATTGTATCATGATTTACATGATGCGTTCGGTCGCCGCGAAAATTCGCACGGTTTGTATCATGTCATGAAAGAATTAATCGATATTCGCGAAAACGTGCGAAACTCATGACAATTCCAATCGAGCAAGAAGTTCGGCAATCTGTTTGTCCTTTTCGGCAATGGTTTGATCTTTTTCAATGATCACTTTATCTTTTTCCGCAACGACTTGTTTTGTTTGATGCAATTCGTAACGAATGGTTTGCATTTCTTTATTGGAATAGCCTTCCACGATTCGGCGGATGGATTCTTCAACTTCCATTGCTTTCCGTGTTTCATTGGAGCCAGCAACATACGATAACGTCATTGCCATACGACGTACTTTTTTATTTTCTAACGATTGTGGATAAGACTTAAAATGATGATAATCGTCCACAAAATAATTCTGTTCAAAAAGACTCAAAAGAGCATCCAACTCCGTCTGAATAGGACCATGAATACGCGACGTTTGGATAATGATACAATCATGCGTTAATTGTTCTGCAAAATCTTCTTTTGCCGTAATAGGTTGTTTGGTCATTAGATCAATATATTCCCGTGCAATTTTGACAGCCGGAGTTGAAATATGTTCCAATTCGAAGCCGAGAATATAAATTGTAATGATATGCAGAGGAACTTTTTGAATACCTGCTCCTGGGATTTCGATTTCGTCGGTACGTTTGTAATGTTCGGCGAGATATTCGCGAAACCGATTGATATCGAGGGTATTTTTCCCTTTCTGAACTTCAATGAGAACTTTTTGATGTTCACCGGAAACGGTTTTAATTGTTGCGAGAAAATCCAGACGAAAAAAAGTCATTGCTCCTGGTAATTGGAGATGTTCCAATGTTTCCGTAATTTCTTTCGCCAAGGGATATTCCTGAGGTCGAAACTCAATACTCTCAACTTCCTGGTCGAGTAGAGTTTCGATAAAAAAGCGAGCGTTTTCCGTATCGTCCATGAGACGTTTGAAAACAACATCGTAGATCGGATTCGCAATAACCATTTTTGTGTCTATTTCGGAATCCATCGTCAACCTCGAATTTTGTAATTATTTATAACAAAACGGAAACAAAAACAACAGGGAACAATCAAAACTTGGTTACAGCGACAACACGTATTCGATAAGATCGTCGAGTTGTTCGTCGGTGAGCGAATCAATATCGCCTTCGACATCGCCATGTTTTCCTTTTTTGAAGAGGTCTTTCATATTTGTGTAACGTCCATCGTGCAAATATGGAGCTGTTCGCCAAGTTTCGACGAGAGTCGGTGTGTCAAAACTTCCTTTCCGGTCGTAGTAACATTTTGTGTTGACGTCGTGTAATTTTTGATCGGTGAACAAAGGTGCCGGATGACATTTGGCGCAACCGATTTTCGTATCTTCAAAAATCTTTTTCCCGCGTTCGGCGCGTTCGCTGAGTTTTCCGTCCACGAGATACGGGCTTGGAACGGGTTGCATGGCGTGAACGTAGGCGTCGATATCTTGACATTTTGTTTCGTCCGGCATGGAGAACAGAATGAACTGGAATCCGGTTCGTGTGCATTGGGCGGAAGTTTGGCGAACACCTTCCCACATTGCCGGTGGGCATTTGTCGCACCAAAGTAAACTTTTGGCGTTTTTTGGATTACCGAGTCCATCGTTTAAAAGGTCCCAGTTATAGGCGTCCATTCGTCCGTCGGGATGGCAACTCGCGCAGCTTTGCCAATACTGAAAACAAAGCGTGGCGTCGTTCCAATGAATTTCGCCGAGTCGTTCTTTTGTTGGATTTGGTTTAGCGCCGAGAGCAATTTCCGTACTTTTGAGATTTCCGGAATTTGTTAGGTCGATTTTTTGAAGCGTATCGCTGTAATACATTCCGACATAGACGTTGTTTCCAACGGCAACAACAGGTCGTGCGCCTTTTCCGTCGATTCGAATACGTTTTTTCATTCCGACTAAAAATGCGAGATCGTTTGGGACATCGCCGACTTTGGCGGAGGCTTTACTTCCGTCAGTATAACCGGTTGCGGTTTCGGGGTCATCTTGGGGCAACGACGCTAATTTTTTGTGCATTGCTTCTGCATCAACGACAATTAACTCGCTTGTTCCGGCAATAGCGACATAAATTTGTTTTCCATCGGCGGAGGTGGTAATTCCCCAGGGATTGGCGGCGCCTAGATCAACATCGTCTAACAAAACGGTATTGACGAAACCGGAACGTTCATTATTGAGTTGTGTTGTATCGATAATACTGATGCCGTTGGTATTCATCCAACCGCGTTCTAATTGAGTGGTTGGCATTTGAAACCGTGCTAGAATTTCCGTAATATAAACGTATCGTCCGTCCGGTGACATACAAATTCCGTGAAGGCTGCCGCTTCCGTTTGGAAGTCGAATATTTTTTGATGTTCCGGTGGCGACTTCGATTGCGGTCATTTCTGCCGCGACATCAATCAATGCTTCGGGATTTTCCGGTATATTGGCGACATCATTTGGTATGGCGTTGGCGACGTACACGGTTTTTCCATCTTTCGTAACAACCGCGCCGCGAGGTTCACGAATAACTTTGATACGTCGGACAAGTTTTAATTCCGGCAAATCGTATTCGCAGACATCGTTACTGAAGCGATTGCAAACAAAGAGTTTTTTACCGTCGGGCGTGATGGTGGGGCTCATGGGGGTGTGACCGGCGGCGACTTCGTGAGCAATTTTTCCGCCGGCAAGATCAACAGCTTGAACCAATCCGCGAGAACCGCCGGAGGTGACATAAAGTATTGTTTCGTTGGTATTCAAAACAATTCCGGTGGGTTCGTTTGCGACGGGAATTGTTTGGATGATTTTATTGTCGGTGGTGTTTAGCACCGCAATTTCGTGGGCGTCGAAATGGGCGATATAAATTTTTGACCCGTCTTTGGTTGCTGTTAAATCGAGAGGACCTTTGTAACTTTCCGCAGCCGAAACAGAGTAATTCAACATGACCATCGCAAGGACAGAAAAGAAAATCACAACAGCGAAAACAACATGTTTGTTTTTCATTTTATATTGCTCCTTAATTTGGGTAATCAAAACGACAAGGGGTTCGTTTTGAATCGGTTTGTTTTTTGCAGTCAAAAAAACTGTCAACACGAATGAGGGGTTATTATCTCTTTTTTCCGTGTTGAAATCAAGACGAGTTGAGTTGATCTTTTCTAGATTCTTCGAAATTGTGTGGGACGTGAGAGAAGGGGTTTGCGATGGAACACAGGTGAATGGTCGAAAATTCCGATTGCGTCACAAACCACAACCACCGCATTCTCATATTAAGACGCGAAAGTTCAATTGCTTGCAGTAGAACCTAAAACACTGACAGTGAGAAGAAAATAGACAAAATTTTGCCTACTGTTCATAGGGTGGTGTATTTTGTGGTGTTAATTTGGGAAGTTTGGTTGGTATACTCCGCACCGTCAATGAACGGACACTTTTCGAAAGCCTTTAGATAGTTTATACTTTAGTTAAATTGGTTCTACTTTAGTTTTGTGTTGTTCATATACAGAAAGGAGTCTAAGGATGTTGCGTGCTACTTATACCGATGAAGATAAGAAATCTTTTCAGCATTTGCGCTACCATTATCCTGACGCACGGATTATGCGTCGTTTCGAAATTCTTTGGCTTCACGCTTGTGGCAAGTTTGC
>JAIRTV010000205.1 GCA_031254675.1 Planctomycetaceae bacterium
GAATTATGTAAAAAATAATAAATCTTGATCTCGGTGAATGGCGTTACCGTATTTAATTGCTTTGTTTTCGTCTGTTTCGAAAAGAAGAATACTATCGCTGCCGCCGAATTGTTTGGCAAAATTTGTGTCGATTTTGGTCTTCAAAATATCCAACACACGTTTGGCGTTATTGAATTCGAAAACGGAATATTGCAGACGTATCCCGCCACGTTTGAGAAGCATTGACGCAAAACGTCGTCGCAATTTATTGTTCGAAATATCATAACTCACTACAAGCATTGTACTGTCTCTTGAATATTGGGGATTACTGAATCAAAAAACGCGGATATTTTTCTGATTCTTTCTGTTGCATAAAACTACGGTAATATTCTTGCATGTACTTGAAAATCGCCGACTTCTGCTCAATCAAAATATCATAAAACATTTTTGTGTAATCATTATTTTTTTCTCTTTTCAAAATATATTCATTTTTACGTAACTCAAAGTCGTCAATTTTACATTGACCGAGATTGAAAGCCTTGCGTACTTGCTGATCAATCAGGCAACGGAACGGTTCCACCAAATCACAAATCAACGATTTTCGTTTGAACCAGAGTTGATGATAAACTCCACGATAAGGATCAAAACCAAACAACCGCACAAACACCTCAATATAATTGAACAAAATAGTATAACCGATATCCAATGTTGCATTGATAACATCAACTTTTGTTCGCGGATGACGCCCTTTCCAATGGAACGGTTCAAAATAAACCGTAAAAAAATTTGTTGCGCTTCTTCCTTCAATTCCCATCACCGCATCATAATCCGTTACATCAGATAATAACGGCAACAATTTTTTACATTGTTCGATTGCCTCACGAATCTGATCGTTTTTGGAACGTATTTTTTCCAAAAGATGAATTTGATTCCGAATTTTATTGTCAACAAGAATTTTAGGAATTTGCAAATTATCTTTCGTGTATTCGTATTGTCTTTTTCGCAATAAAAAATTCGCTTCCGCAGTAACGGAAAAGAAAAACATTGGTCTGAAATTTGGTTTCATCACCACCAACGGAACACCGAATTGCGTACATTTTTCGATCAACGGTGTTGTGATACTGATATGCCCGACAACAAACAACGCCAATATCTTTTGGAATGGAAACTTGGTCAATGTTTTTTGTGCTTCCGTATCTTCTAGTAACAATTCGCCTTGCATCACTCTTAACGCTCGATGTTCAAGACAATTTATCACAAAAACCGACCGGTATTCGATATCTTTATGAGTAAACATTTGTTACCTCCGTTTTGTCGCAAAGGTTGCAATAAATACAATGCGTACATTTATTTTCGTTTATGGTTATTTTGGTTTCGGGATTGAATTCCTTGAACTCCTGAATAAAACCAGCCAACTCTTTTTTATTTTCTTCGTTTGGAACAGCAACAGGAAACGTTTTATTTGTTACGATGGCGTAAAAGGCAAGTTCTTCAATTTCGTAACCCATCTCCATCATACAAAAATATTGTCCCCACAACTGATAAATTTGTCCTTGATAAATGGTATTGAGTTGATATTTTCGTTCGACGAGTAATTTTTTGTTGCGTTTGTAAACGTCAATTTTTCCTGCAATTCCCAATTCGTCGCAAAAAACCGCTAAACTGCTGATTTCATCTTTTTTGCTGCTGTAATTTTTTTGATCAATTGTTTTATGAGCCGCTTTGCCGCGTGTTTGCGGAACGGCGTGAACCAATTCCTCATCGCCACCCATGTAAACATTGTGCAGATAAATAGAATAAGGACAAAAAACGAAATCGTTCAATGTCGATAAGAGAATATAATCGTACATTTGATTCCTGCCTTTGTTGAAGAAGTCTTCGCAATGAGAATTATAGCAACATTTGTAACTTTTGTTACGTTACTATGATATAATACCGTCAAAAGAAAAGTCAAATAATCATCTATCCAAAAATATTTTTTCTGGAAAAACTTTCTGTTTTATTTTGGTATAACGAGATTCGTTGATATTATAGAATTTATTGATACAACAGGACGTATTCAAGAGAAATTTGAACGCAAATAGAGGGAAATGTTCTTTTATTCTTGTGCTGGAATATTGTTTTGTTTGAGATTCTTCTTATTTGTTTATAATTTGTTCTATTTCGTCACAAAGGCGATTGGCGAGAAGTTTTGTTGGGGCTTCGGCGAAAATTCGCATAATTGGTTCGGTGTTGCTGCCGCGTAAAAGTGTCCAAGCGTTGCCGTGGTCAATTCGCAACCCGTCCAAACGATCACAAGGTAAATGTCGGAATGCGGTTGTTGTTTTGTCGAGTATTGCCGGAACTTTGTCGAGTTCGACGTTAATTTTTCTTTTGACCAGCGCGTATTGTGGTAATTCATCGACGAGTTGGGCGATTGTTTTTCCGGTGGTAGCCATTGCGTCGAGAACCAACGCTATTCCGACAAAACTGTCCCGAACCAACCCTACTTCGGGGTCGATTGGACCGCCATTGCCTTCGCCTCCGAACATGGCTTCTTTCTCGAGCATGAGATCAACCACATTGGCTTCTCCAACCGCACTGCGGAAAATCGGAACACCATATTTTTGGGCAATATCTTCATTCATTCGACTTGTCGCACAGTTAATAACGACGGCGCCTTTTTTTCGGCGATGCGGATGTTGAGGATTTTCGGTGGTTCGCAGAAGTTGTTCTAGACAGAGTGTTATGGTGTATTCTTCGCCGACATACCGACCGTTGGCGTCGATAATCGCAACACGGTCAGCGTCCGGGTCTTGACAAAAAGCAATATCCACGTTTAATTTTTGAACATGTCGGCAAACGTCTTGAAGATTTTCTGCAATTGGTTCTGGGGGATGTAAAAATTGTCCGTTGGGTTGTTCGCCGAGAATTGTTACTTCGCAACCCAATTCTTCGAGCAACCAATCACCGAAAATAGCGCCGGCGCCGTGGTTGGCGTCCAGCAACACTTTGAACTTCCGATCTGCAATCGCTTCGTTATTGATTGTTTGCATGATTGCGCGACGATGTTGTGTGATTGTGTTGTTGCAAAAGGTTCGGATGCCGAGTTGGTTGTGGGCGACCCAGTTGAATTTGCTTTTTTGGTAATATTCCCGAATTGTTTCGCCGTATTGTTTGGGAATAACCCGACCTTCGCCGGAAAACAATTTGATACCGTTAAATTCGCTGGGGTTGTGAGATGCGGAGATTTGAATACCGCCGACGGCGCCGAATTGTCGGATTAAGAGACCGGTTGTTGGTGTTGCGGCGATGGCGGCGTCGATGGTGGGGCGTCCGGAAGCGTTTAAGACGGCGTGAATAACATCGGCGAACATGGAGCCGGAAGGTCGGCTGTCGCGGGTAATTACGAAACACCCTGACGGCATGGACGCCGAAAATGCCGCAATATAACGCATTGCCACATCCAACGTCAACGTCTCCCCAATAATACCACGCAAACCGGAAACACTAATAATTAACTCAGACATATTTTAATCTCACACGAATTTTGAAACGACAACAAATTTGTGTAATCTTGTTTATGAGATACGGATTTTCCGTGTTAGTGCCGGTACGGTCTTTTTGTGTTCTCCGGCGACATAAAATGCTTGTCCTCCGTTAGCAACTGTTTGGGCGAGAATCAGTTTCCAAGGACGAAAATAGAATCGCGGATCATTTTTTGGTGGAAGTTCTAAGAGATTTTGCCCTTCCAGCGGCAACAAATCAAACACGGCGGCTGTAAAATTGGAAATTTTCTTATTGTTTTGGTGGGCGACATTTCGTGCCATGGACAATGCTTTGAGGAACAATTCGGGACCGATAACGGCGTTCCCGATATTGCAAAACACGCCGTTTTCTAAATTGGCGATGGAGTGGGCGTAAATTAGAAAATCGGTATAAGAGGCGGTGCCGATGGCGGCTCCGTCCACATTGGGATGTTCGTGAATGATGTCGCAACCGATTCCGACATGCACGGTAACAGGAACACGATATTTATAACCATTCCAGAGCAGACTATTTTCTTTGTGGGGGAAATTTTCTTCATCGATCATTTTTCCGACGGCTTCTCCGAATCCGAGATTGTTGTGGAGACCTTCTTTGATGGCGTCGTTAATTTTTCCGGATTCTTTCCAGAGTCCGAATTGTCCTTCGCTGATATATTTGGCAACACTTTCGGTGGTGGCGCCGATCATGGCGAGTTCGAAGTCGTGAATCGCGCCGGCGCCGTTGAGGGCGAAATGGGTCACGAATCCTTCTTTCATGAGTTGAATCATATTGGGGGCGTTGCCGGTGCGAATCACATGGGCGCCAAGCATCCAAAGAGTGGTACGTTTCTGAAGTTGGGCGTGCCGAATATGTTGGGCGAGAATATCAAGCGACGGATGTTCAAACGCAACAACCGTATCAGGAGAAATCATGACATCTTTTGAAATATCATGTTGTCGTTCGTGGAGTGGTTTCAGATGTAACTGAGTGGGATCGAATAATGGAAAAGACATGGAATAGTCAAAAAAGGAATAGTCGAAAGGAGTTTCGATTGCTTCATCGATATTATAAATTGTTCTTTTGTTTTGGCAAGAGTATTCTGTCATAAGTATAAAAAAGATTGCCCTCTTTCAAGACAATATCATTGTGTTGGCTTTACGGACGGCAATTTATGTCGGCAAACAGTTCGGAATATCATTTCCAATCGCTCTCAAGTTCGTGTCGGCAACCGCCAAAACAGTTATGAGTAAAAGCATTTCGGTAAAACATTGCCTATTGATTGGGAGTTTTCTACCTGATTCAGGGTCTTTTTCGCTTTTTTGTGCGTACCTTTTGCTTTGGAGTGCGTACTTCTTGCCTTAAAGTGCGTACCTTTTGTCTTAAAGTGCGTACTTCTTGCCTTAAAGTGCGTACTCCTTGCCTTAAAGTGCGTACTTCTTGCCTTAAAGTGCGTACTTCTTGCCTTAAAGTGCGTACTTCTTGTTTTAAAGTGCGTACTCCTTGCCTTAAAGTGCGTACTTCTTGTCTTAAAGTGCGTACTTCTTGCCTTAAAGTGCGTACTTCTTGCCTTAAAGTGCGTACTCCT
>JAIRTV010000340.1 GCA_031254675.1 Planctomycetaceae bacterium
CTGAAAAGAAAGATTGCCCACCCGAAAAGAAAGATTGCCGCCCAAATAAGTCTATTGACTTTTTTTCACAATATAATAAAACTATAGCAATTTCACCAAACTTCCCACAGAAACCATTTTTTTTCAACAATACTCTCATGCCAACTTACGAATATCGTTGCGATGCTTGTACTCATGAATTTGAGGAATTTCAGTATATTAAAGACGAACCCCTCAAAAAATGTCCGAGTTGTGGTCGGAACAAATTGCGGCGTTTGATTAGCGGTGGTGCTGCGATTGTGTTCAAGGGCAGCGGTTTTTATCAGACCGATTACCGAAGCGATGCCTACAAAAAATCAGCCCAATCCGAATCAACCACCGCTTCCACCGCCGCCAAAACCAACCCCAACTCCTCTTGCAGCAATTGCCCCGCCGCAACGACTTGCAAAGATTCGACCCCAACCGCCTCCGAATCCGCCAAACCAACCAATCCCAAATAACCGCTCCAAAATCACCACCCAACCACCACCAAAAAACATCACACCAACGTTATGTCAAAAACCGCTCTTATTACAGGAATTACCGGACAAGATGGTGCTTATCTTGTCCGTTTTTTGCTGGATAAAGGTTATCTTGTTCACGGTTTGAAGCGGCGAAGCTCCTCGTTCAACACCGGACGAATCGATAACATCTATCCCAACTCCAGCGAAATGACCAACCGGTTTCATCTTCATTTCGGCGATATGACCGACACAACAGGATTGGTTCGCATCCTTCAGGAAACCCAACCCGACGAAGTTTATCATCTTGCCGCCATGTCCCATGTTCGTGTTTCATTCGATATGCCGGAATACACCGGCGATGTCAACGCCTTAGGAACAATCCGAATCCTCGAAGCAATCCGCCTACTCAATTTACAAGCAAAAACACGATTTTATCAAGCCTCCACGTCAGAATTATTCGGCGGTCTTACCTCTGAACCATTGTCGGAAACTTCTCCCTTTCACCCGCGAAGCCCTTACGCTGTTGCCAAATTGTACGCCTACTGGGCAACCATCAACTACCGCGAAGCCTACCAACTCTTCGCCTGCAACGGAATCCTCTTCAATCACGAAAGCCCTCTTCGCGGCGAAACATTCGTAACCCGAAAAATCACCCGCTCCGTCAGCCGAATAAAATACGGACTCCAGAAAAAACTCCTCATCGGAAACCTCAACGCCAAACGCGATTGGGGACACGCCGCCGATTACGTCGAAGGAATGTGGATGATCCTGCAACAACCCGAACCAAATGACTTCGTACTCGCCACCGGAGAAACCCATAGCGTTCGCGAATTTATCGAAGCCGCTTTCGCCGAAATCAACGTCTCCATCAACTGGAAAGGGAACGGCATCAACGAAAAAGGTTACAACAAAAATACCGGCAACGTGTTAATCGAAATCGACCCGCGCTACTTTCGCCCGTCCGAAGTCAATGTCCTTCTCGGAAATGCCCAGAAAGCTCAACAAATACTCGGTTGGCGTCCAAAACATTCGTTCGTAGAACTCGTGCATGATATGATGCAACACGATCTAAACATCACACAGAAAGAAATCGCAAAAAAATAGAACAACCCCACCAAATCCTCACAACTTCTTGAGCCGCTCCAAAGCAAGATCATCCAATTCGGCATTCAATTGGTCAAAAACCGCTTTGCCAACCAAAAATGTAAAAATTTCATCGGCTTTCCGCTTCGGATCAATATCCGCAAATTGCTCCGGACAAAGCGTCTTGCCAACAAACCAAGCGTTAATCAATACCGCATCGTGATTCACAAAATAGAACGTGTTCGGCAACAACGTATAAACATTGCCGGCGCGAACCGCTTTGAGCGAACGATAAGAAGAATCGTTTTGGAGTTCAACCAAACCGCTTGCCGCACCAAGATAAAGCGTACCAAGATCAAGAAATAAAATATCAGGATTCCATTCGAGAATCTTCTCTTTGGCGAGCATTGTGTGACGTTTTCCAAGTAGCGGCTCATTCTCATTCTCTTTAATGGGAGAGTTGGCGTTGGCGATCACAAACGGCGGATAACCGGCTTCGGTGGAATTGAACGCATGAGAACCATTGTACGAAACACCACCAACATACACCAACGGCTTAGAACGCCCCAAAATCTCCTCTTTTTGTGTACGCAACTTAATCTCCGTCATCTCACGGTCAAAAAATTCAAGAACCGCTTCGGCGCGTTCCTGTTTGCCAAGCGCCGCTCCCATCAACCGCAAACCGGCATCAAAACCTTCTCGACCAACCGTAATACCACGCATCGGAACCAAAAGAACAGGAATTCCGGTTCGCCGTGTCAACTCCACCGGATCATAACCGGCGTTGGTGTCCGCTTTGATAATCAATTGGGGTTGATTTTCAAGCCCCAAAATTGTTTCCGGATTATCACGCCCGCTCGTTTCACCACCAACAGGCAAATCATAAAATTCAGGATGAGCAACCAAATACGCTTTCATACCGCTTCGACCTTGTTCGCGTCGCTCATTGGTGTCAACCGCAACAACCTTGTCCGCACAGTCCAAATAAACCGCCAACCGAAGTGTTCCACCACTACAAAAAATTCGCTCAATCTTTTCTGGAAATAAACCTCTTTGACGATAAAGTTCCAATTGTTCCAGAGTGCGAATCGGCTCAAGCGGTGCGGATGTGGAACCACGCCGAACACAACCGGAAAACATCACCAACAATAGAATAAAAACAAAAACAGGAAATTTCCAATTCATCTGAACAACCCGCCTGTAAACAAGAGGAAAAAATAAAGAAAGTAAATGACCGAAAGAGAAAACGACAACGATTAATCTTTCTTTCGTTCTATTTTGAATGGGGGTGTGCCTAGAATTTCGATGAGACGTGATTCGTCTATTTCTTCTTCGGCTTCGAGTGTTGCCGCAAGTTGATCCAGCAATGTCCTATGTTCGCGCAATAATTGAGTTGCCAATCCGTCCGCGTCCGAAAGGAAACGACAAACTTCTTCATCAATTAATCGTGCTGTTTCTTCGCTAAATTCTCGATTGGTGCTGATTTCGCGTCCGAGAAATGGGTGTGTTTCGTCCACGCTAAACGCAACCGGTCCCAATCGATCGCTCATTCCCCAATTTGAAACCATACGTCGTGCCAATTTTGTTGCTTGCTTTAGATCGTTTTCGACGCCTGCCGGCAATTCGTCGAACACCAATCGTTCTGCGGCGCGTCCTCCCATGGCGAACACGAGTTGGGCGTGAGCTTGTTTGGCGGAGAGTCCGAGTTGGTCGCCTTCCGGCAAGGTGTAAGTTGCTCCCAATGACCGTCCGCGAGGAACAATCGAAACTTTATGAACCGGCGACGCAAGCGGTTGAAACCAACCCGCTACCGTATGCCCTGCTTCGTGGTACGCAACTTTTTTGCGTTCTTCCGGTGTGATAACTTCTTCTCGCCGCAAACCCATTACGACTTTATCTTGGGCGTAATCGAAATCGGTTTTTTCGACTTCGTTTTTTCCATTGCGTGTTGCCCAAAGAGTTGCTTCGTTGACAAGATTCCGAATATCCGCTCCGGTAAACCCCACGGTTCGCCGCGCCAACACGTTTAAATCCACATCGCTTGCCAACGGAATATCACGAACATGAACACGGAAAATCGCTTCGCGTCCTTTGACGGTGGGGCGGTCAACCGTGATGTGTCGATCAAAACGCCCCGGTCTTAACAAAGCAGGGTCTAAAACATCAGGACGATTCGTTGCCGCCATCACCATCACCGATTCGCTCGGCGTAAAACCGTCCATTTCGCCAAGAATTTGGTTCAATGTTTGTTCCCGTTCGTCGTGCCCCGCTCCAATTCCTGTTCCGCGATGACGACCAACCGCATCAATTTCGTCAATAAACAGAATTGCCGGTGCGGATTCTTTGGCGGTATGAAACAAATCACGAACCCGACTGGCGCCAACTCCAGCAAACATTTGGATAAATTCGCTACCGTTGATCGAAAAAAACGGAACTCCCGCTTCACCGGCAACCGCCCGACCTAAAAGAGTTTTACCGGTTCCGGGTGGTCCCACAAGCAATGTCCCTTTCGGAACTCTTGCTCCCATTCGCTGATATTTTTGCGGGTCTTTCAGGTAATCAACAATCTCAAGCAATTCGTTTTTAATACTATCCAAACCGGCAACATCTTCAAATGTTGTTGGGCGATTGACGTTGTTATTGTAGCGTCGCGCAGGCGAACGCCCAAATCCAAGAACTCCGCCGCTGGTTCCGCTCAAAATCTGATCCCGCGTCCGCCGAAACATAAACACAAAAGCAATCACAATACCAACAGAAATAATCATAGACACAATCATCATTGTCCCCAAAACATCAGGAACCGGCGACGCTCCATAATTTTTACCCAATTTTGTATAAATCTGTTGTTCGAGGTCTTGATCCGCAAGAGCGGTGAGTGGTATTTCGGCTGAAAAGGGGACGATATTTATTTGGGTGGAATCTTTTGGGTTGGGGGTTTTAATTTTTCCGGAAAGACTTGTGCCGACCATTGTTACGTTGACAATATTGTTTGAGTCGAGTTCTTGTCGAAATTCGCCCCAGCCTAATTTTCGTGTGTGGTTGGAGGTGTGGTTCCAGGTGAAGAGCAACACAAGCATAAAACCAACCAAAAGAAGAACAAACATTGTGTGACGTGAGAGGGGTTGCTGAATCCCGAATGGGTGTTGCGAGGCGGGATGTTGCGACGGCGGCAAAGGTGAAGATGGTTGATCCATAAAAGAAAAAAAAGTAATCCACTAAAAATGGGAAAATACACGGTAGTTGCCTTCGCATAAACCGTCAACAATCAACAAACAGCAAACATTCTATGTAATTTTTTTACGCTTGTCAATTTGTGGGATGTGTCGTGAGTGATGTTTCGCCGAAACATTGCCCACCGCTCAAGACGCGATGTCGCTTTGCCAATATCGGTTTGATTCAGTTTTGTATCCTGCTCAATTTCACGTTCACGTATATTCGAAACGTCGCACCATAAAATCACTTCCATGTCAAAAATTAAAAAAGCAATTCAATAACTGTACAGTGTCATTTAGATTTGTTGATTTTCACATTTTTTGCACGACGAAAACAATCCTCCACACGATGCAACGCTAATATTACTCGCGCAAATTCTTGATTGGGTGTTTTGTTCGCGGCGTTACTCAAATAATAATCGTGTTGTACTCCGTTCCTCTTAGGTCGCTCAACAATTACAATCTTTGATTGCAAAAGGACTGTAATAATATTCTTCAAACTCTTCGGCGGAAAGATTTATTGCGTCTTGTTCCGGTTCGCCGCACGGCGGGATTTTTTCGTTGCGGAAAGTAAAACGCCGGAGAATTTCAGCAATTCGTTCCGCACGCAATATGTCAGCGATTTTTTGTTCCGGTTTTCCCGCGTCTTGAATTGCGTTACTCCAAACCGTTAAATCATTCGCCGCTTCCGCTTCGGCAACCCAAACACCAATCCGACTACGATCAAAACCAGATAGCTCCAATTGCATCCATGTTGCCGGATCAAGATATTCTTGAACAGAATGAATTTGACCCAATTCTCGAAGAACCTTCGCAAGAAAATATTGCGCACGAAAACGTTGAAACGGTACCGAAATTTGCGCCGCGGCTGTTTCACTCCATTCCAAAAGCCGAAGACCAAGTTCGGTGTTACCGATTTTCAACGCTGTTTTGCCAAGAATACGAGATTGAGTTGCCAACGATTCGGCGGATTCCGGTTCGATAGAAATTGCTTCGATTATTTCTCCAGCACGACGAAAACACAAATCAGCATCATTTCCCGTTGTCAAACGGCTCAACTCAAAAAACGCCCACGATTGCCGAATCGGTAACGAAAAAGATTCCGCAATCGTTTGCGCTTCCGATAATTGTTTCAGCACAACTAAACGTTTCGCAAACGCCAGATTGCCCCAATCACGATAATCCGGGTCAGAAAATGTTTCAAGTAATAATCGTACCGTGTCAAGTTGTTCTTTGTCAGCGAGTTCGATAAATTTCGCAACAAAATCATAACGGTTACGTTCTGAATCGAATGGTTTTTCGACCAGAAAGACCAATTCTGCAGCTTGGGCGTGATGATTGTTATCGAGAAGCGATTGAGCGAGACGACCTACAGACGACATTGATTTCGGGTCAACCTCAACCATTGCCCGAACAAATCGTAACAAATGTTCGGTTTGATGTTCCTGAATGGCGCGGAATGCCAATCGAAACAAGGTTTGACGTTTTTCGCTACGATTAGGAATCTTATTGATACTGGAAAAAGCGTTGTCAATGAGACCGGTTTGTGCTTGTGCTTGCGCGAGTTCCGCAAGAACCAACGATTTCGCCATCGGATTGGACATTGATTCCGCAACCGATAATGTTACATCAAACGGAGTTGTCATGATTCTTTCAACTTCAAACTTATTTTGTGTTCGTGTGTTTTGTGTGAATCAACCACTCAAATCAAGCGAATTTCCGGTTTGACCGGAAATATCGGGAACTTTATGATTTTTGTCTTCATTATTCTGTTTGTTTGGTCGGTTCATCCATCGCCACGCCTGACGTCCATCCGCATCACGATCTCCTGATGACGCTTCACTTTCCTTGTCGTCACCACTAATTCCTTGAGCCTGTGCCG
Organism: Planctomycetaceae bacterium; assembly: GCA_031254675.1. GTDB lineage: Bacteria > Planctomycetota > Planctomycetia > Pirellulales > Thermoguttaceae > WRKP01. The sequence goes on from JAIRTV010000340.1 coordinate 6,660, forward strand.
CTCGTTCCTGACTTTCTGTTGTCCGTTCGTGGGTTTTAACATCCTGAACCACACTCGGCATCACCGGATTAAAATTACCAATACTCATGGTTCTCGATTTGTTAATGTTGCGTGATTTGTGAATGTTCCAGAACACCGCCTTACAATAACGAATCACTCAAACATGGAAACATTGAGACGTTAAAAAAAAACGGCGTTGCTCAAAACTATTCTTATTGTAGATTATTTCTCCAATAAAGAAAATAGGAATCACCAACTTTTAACACCAATTCAGCAGAATTTGAATTGGATCGCTTGATCATGAGTTTATCAAGGTTTGGGTGATGTTTCGTTTTTCTTTTCCATATCACGGTGAGTAACATTAAGTGGTTTGATCCGATCTTGAAGTGTTGGATCGTTTACCGAAACATGTCCTTTGTCCTTAAAATGATAACTTTCACCTCGATCCGTAGGTAACCAGGCATGGTGGGGACGAACTTCAACTCCTTTCGTCATAATCGCTTTTAACTTATCATAATGTTTCGCGTACACATCGCGTGGATCAACTTTTTCTTTGACGCAAACAGATGTTGCCATCGCTACTACTTCGCCAAGACTGCCCAATGTTCTCATAACCCGAACCGCGGAAAAAGCCGAATGCGTAACGCTAATAATTCGTCCGCCAATAAAAAGATTTTTCGCATCACGGGCATAAAGGCAACGATAAGGAACCGGATACGGTTTACCAATTCCACGATGATAAGCACAAGCGCGGAATGGTTCTTCGAATTTCGCTAGATTTTCTGGATCAGGGAAATGATGATCCAGATTCCACGTAATCGAAACCGTTCCATCGGGATAAGGAACATGATTTTCAATGTCATTTTGCGTCAAGACCAAATCACCAACAACCCGATAACTTTCACGTTTACCGCCAATTGCCGAAATCCAATTCAAGGTATCGTTTGCCCATTCGGCTTTTCGTACGGAATGGTTTTTGAGAAACGACCAATTACCGTAAATCGTCATCAATCCGTAATCACGAATATATTCCGCTTCATCTGCTTGGTTACGATATTGCCCCGTTTCCCATTCCCAATCGCCGTTACGGACATAATAGACATTCTTTTCCGTAAATTCAATTCCCCAATCAATATCAGGAAAATTGGTCGGTTGTTCTGATTTTTTAGCATACCAAAGGACAGACATTCCCATAACCTGACGATCTGCTTTTTCAGGAGCAAGAGATTCATTATACTGCGAACGGCTTTCGCGCCCATACATAACTTCAACTCCTAACATTCGGGCAATAACCGCATCACCAGTACAATCGGCAAAATATTTTGCACGATAACAAGTTTCGATTCCGGTTCGCGCGTTACGTCCGATATACGCCGTAATTCTTTTGGGATCATTCGGATCGGTTTCGATAGCAAAAACACGTTCATTTAACGCTACTTTATATCGATTCGCCGGACTACGTTGAAAGACCATTAATTTGCGTTGATCTTCATAATATTCAGCGGAATAAGTTCCACCACTTCCCATAATCGGTCCGATTGCGGTAACAGTTTTTCCTACATTGGGATAAGGTTCCGTTTGCGCAAAGCCGCCCAAACTAACACGAACCTCAGAACTGTTACAACCGCCAAGAACAGAACGATCCTGAATCAGAACAACCTTTAAGCCCAGTCGAATCGCCGCCAGTGCCGCACAAGTTCCCGCCATACCGCCACCAGCAATCGCAAGATCATATTCAACAGGATCCGTAACACGTTTCAATCCCATTCTATTCCGACGAAATTCCGCCAATAAAGTTTTATCATTTTCCGGTACGAAATTGGTATCGGTTGTCAGATAAATGGCATCGCAACGACCATTAAAACCGGTTAAATCGCGTAATGTAACAGTTGTTTGACCTTTTTTTAAGGTAATTGTTCCAGCTTTTTGCCACGCCCAATCGGTGCCGTTGGTTCCAAGAATTTCACTCAACACCTGACCATTAACAATAATTTGGAATTGCCCTGCCGGAGTACCGCGTTTCCATACAGCTGTCCAATCACGAGTGCGAACCCAAACAACCCAAGTGTTGGTTTCGGGAATTTCGCAAACAGTTTGAGCATCTGCAACAGGAATTCCCATCCCATGAGCTATAATGTACGCTGACCCCATCTGGTCTAAGGCTTGCTGGTCAATAACCCAGCCGCCTAAATTTTTGAATCCTTCCGCTTCCAACCAAATACCTTGTTCGGCAGCATAAAGCGGTAACGAAAACAATAATACAGTCAATAAAATTTGTAGAGTTTTTTTCATTGTTTGAAAGTGAGTTAAAGTTAAAAAGAAACTGAAAATTAAAACTTAAAATTAAAATTGAAAGTTAAAATTTAAAA
>JAIRTV010000376.1 GCA_031254675.1 Planctomycetaceae bacterium
CAACTGTTATGACGTCATTTGACAACTGTTTTTCGTTGGAAGAAGAGCAAAATGATTGCCGCCGCGCCGGATATCGAACGAAAATGCGACTCTCAATCAATTCCTGATACGCCTAGACACAGTAAAATAGAAACAAATTAACAAAAACAAATGTTACCAATATTTTGGGCTTTTGTTTTTGTTAATTTAGTTTCTAGGAAAATCCCACGAAATCGTTACGAACCATGTTGAATTCCGTACCAGTTGTACCGGTACGGAAGAACATTTGAAAGAAAGTCAACACCGTTTAGACCGTTTCTTTGAGAGCTTTCAAAGGACGTACTCGTACTTTGAAATGTTCGGGTTTGGCGGGTTTGTTGATGAACTCTCCGGGGCGGAGCGGATTCGGAACATTCTTTTTCGCAAGTTGCGCTTTGACATGTTTCTTGTCAATTTTGAGCAATCCCGGTAAAACAAAAGCACCAGGACCCTTTTTGCCGAGACTCGTTTTGATCTCGTCAGTCAGTGCATCCAACACGGATTGTACATCCCTTTTTGCCAAACTTGTCGTTTCGGCAATATTCGCGATGATCTGACTTTTTGTAAGTGGTTTTTTGACTTCAGTCGTTTTCGATTTAGCATTAGCCATTTGAGTTTTCTCCGTAAGTGGTGAAAAAATAAACAAATCTTCAGTATTATTCAGTCATTCGATTCGGAAATTGGGCAAATTTTTACCATTGCTCCGGCAAAAAATAACGGTTGTCCGACCGATTGGTCACCGATTTGTGGTAAATAGTCGCAAACAATTAACACCATCAAACGACAGAATATTTACAAATTTCGCTTATTTTAACGCACAAAAAGCGAATGGCAAGAGGACAGACAATAATTTTTTTCTAATTTTTTCGATATTTTTTTTCGGCATTCGCCCTGAATCTCAACACAGCATCGCCCAACCAAAATTCAACAAACAAGAATAACACAAGGCAATTGTAATAAAATTACCCCAACACAACATGTTCGCAACAATCATAATCGTTCCTATATTTGCTTTACGATTTCCAAAAACTCCAAAACAATCAGAACAATAAAATAAAAATAGAACAGATAGTTACAAAATAATTTCTTTATCATTACTTTTATCATTATGCGAACGGTTACAACAAATTTTAAAACCGGTCTTGACATCTGTTGCAAATTTGTCATAATACCGAAAGTTTATTTCAGTTTCCATTTTTGATTTTAAAAAGGAGAATTCAATGCCTAAAAAATCAGCAAAGAAATCCGCTACAAAAGCGGTGAAAAAGTCTGTAAAAAAAGTTGGTCGTGGTACCGGCGCCGGTCGTCCCAAAGGAAGTGGCAAATTCGGCTGTCCCACAAAAGCAATTCGCGTTCCTACCCATCTTGAACAAGAAATCGTAGAATTCGCGTTGCGGAAAACAAAAACAAAGAAAAATTCAGACTAACCGAATAAATCAATTATTCGGTAAATGATTTGTAACTGTTTTGCCGTTTGGTCCGTGTTCGGAATAAGTGTGTTCGTCATTCACGCGAACAATAACAAAATACCGTTGCAACATACCAAACGCTTGTTATCATGGATAACTTCGTGTTGCGTTTTGCATTATTTGTACGGAGTTATCCATGTTGTTTTATTCTTGGCAACATCAACAATTTTCGGTCGAAGACGCCGATTCTATTTCTGTTTTGGGGCATCAATCACGTACCCAAACGCACAAATCTTGTTGAGTTATTTGTTCTATTATTGATCTGTACGTTTTTTCTCAAACGTGAACGAGAATTTCCCAGAGTGCTTCGAGTGATTGCGGAATAACTTTGACGGAACCGATGGTGGTTGTGAAATTGGTATCGCCGTTCCAACGTGGAACGATATGCCAATGTAAATGTCCCGGCAATCCCGCACCGGCAGAACGTCCAAGATTCAAACCAATATTGAAACCGTCGGGATTCATTTCTTGTTCTAAGATTCTAGTCCAACGGTCGATTTCCCGTACTAATTCCAATTTTTCCGTTTCCGTCAAACCGTCAAGCCGACCACAATGACAACACGGCGCCACTAATAAATGACCGTTGTTGTACGGAAAGCGATTCAAAATAGTTACGGTTGATTCTGTTCGACGGACGATTAATCGTTGGCGATCATGTTGTTTGTCGAAAACGCTTTGGCAAATAAAGCAATCGGGATCGGCGTTGGAGCCTACTGCAACTGTTTCTGGTTTTGTGGTTTTATCGTTCGTGATATACGCCATGCGCCAAGGAGCCCAAAGCGTTTCGATTTTTTTGTCATTGCTATTATGATTATTATTGTTGGTATTATTTTCTGGTGTCATATTAGTTTTTTTGTGGAAGGAGAGGAACTCGTGAAATATTAGAGATTTTTTCCAATATCTTTGAGAGTTCCTCGAAGTTTTTTTAGTGTGGTATTCAATTTTGTGAGGATATAATCGACATCGGCGATGGTGTTTTCTTCCGAAAACGTGAAGCGAAGCGAACCACGCGCCAATTCGATTGGCAAACCGATTGCCAAAAGGACATGACTTGTTTCTAGGGAACCGGAAGAACAAGCCGAACCGGTTGAACAACAAATTCCTTGTCTATCGAGCAGTAAAACCAATGTTTCTCCTTCGATGTTTTCAAAACTGATATTGGCATTGCCGGCTAGCCGTAAATTTCTATCTCCGTTAAGTCGGCAATAACCGATCTGAAAAACGCCATCGATAAAGCGTTCCCGTAATTCGAGCAGGGACGCATTTCGTTGTGATAAATTGGTGATTGTTTCTTGTATTGCCGTACCGAAGCCGGCAATCGAAGCGGTATTTTCCGTACCGGCTCGCCGAAACCGTTCTTGTGTTCCGCCGTCCATGAACGCGGCAATTTCGACTCCTTTCCGAATATACAACGCTCCTACTCCTTTTGGTGCATGAATTTTGTGTCCGGAAAGGGAGAGCAGATCGACATCAATTTTTTGTACGTCAACCGGAATATTTCCAATCGCTTGAACCGCATCCGTGTGAAACAAAATTCCTTTTGATCGGCAAACAGTTGCTATTTCTGCAATAGGTTGAATGGTTCCGATTTCGTTGTTGGCGAACATGACGCTTACGAGTCCGGTGTTTTCGCGAAGAGATTCTATGAATTGTTCTGTTTGGAGAATTCCATTTGGTGGAATTGCCAGCAATGTTATTTCGAATCCTTGTGTTTTTAGTGATTCTAAAGAGTTGAGTACGGAGTGATGTTCGAATGCGGTGGAGACGATATGTTTCTTCCCTTTTTTTAGTTGTGTTATTGCGGCGTTTTTGATTGCCCAGTTATTTGATTCGGTACCGCCTGAGGTGAAATAGATTTCGTTGAACGCGGCTCCGATTGCTTCTGCGACTTGTTGACGCGATTCCTCAATACGTTTTTTGGCTCGCGTGCCCAAACCGTAAACACTGGATGGATTACCGTATTCATCTTTGAGTACGGTCATCATTACTTTCAGGACGGTTTCGGAAATGCGGGTTGTTGCTGCGTTATCGGCATAAATCAAGGAATGTTCTGTGTTGTTTGTTATTATTGTTGGTTCGATTTCCATGACGCTCTTTCCTAAAAGTCCAGAAACTCAACATCGTCATTCATATTTTTTTTTCAACATTAGACTTTTTCGCCAATTCTTCTTTAAGACAGAAGTCAATCTTTCTTTTCAGGTGGGCAACCTTTCGCCGAAAAACTTTCATCCACGGTCTATTCGCGGAATCTAATCAGAGTTGGGCATGAAAACCTCCTCAAAAAAAGTGATTGTCGTTCGCAAGAACAGAGACAATTAAGTTACTGGGCAAATAATTTACCAAAATGAACAATTCCTGACAAGTTATCGAGAAATAATTTTAGGTTGCGAATAATTCGGGAATAAAATTGAGTGATTCCGTTTCGGATACGAACGATTTGTGTCAGGATACAAACGATTTGTGTCAGGATACGAACAATTTGTGTCAGGATACAAATGATTTGAATCCGGACACGAACGATTTGAATCCGGACACGAATGATTTGAATCCGGATACGAATGATTTGAATCCGGATACGAATGATT
>JAIRTV010000556.1 GCA_031254675.1 Planctomycetaceae bacterium
GCACGGGAAGCTGCAAGACGAATGCAATGTTCCAATAAAATGAAACAATTGGGAATTGCTTGTCACAACTATCACGATACTCACCAACAGTTTCCATTCGGTGCAATTGATCGGAACAATGGAGAATCGGGAACTTGCCTTTGGCGTTTTTTCACAATGTGGGGAGTTTCGATTCTTCCTTTTATGGAACAGCAGGCGGCTTACGATATGTACTTCGGAGCCGCAAGTTTAGAGAATGCGTCTCCAGGTGCTGTTAACCCTTCCAATCAAGGACGAAATCGTGAGTTGGCTCAAATGCGGATGATGATCTACGAATGTCCCACCGACCCGGGCGCCGGAGTACGTTCTTATCCCACAACGGAAATTCAAGATAATGGGTCACCCACTCATACAAACTATACACCGTTTGAACATTATCAAACATCCTATCGCGGTGTCGCAGGAGCCAATACTGATGGCTCATGGTGGTGGGATCAAGATGGCAGCAGCGGCGGAACTGTAAGAGCGTACATGCGTGGTGTTTTGCACACTGTGTACGCAATCGGTCCAACAACAGAAGGTGCCAAATCAATTGAATCTTTTGCTTCCTTAACGGACGGTACCACAAATACAACTCTTTTCGTGGAACGTCATCAACCGAAAACTCAAGTTCGACGAGCAACTTATTGGTCGAGTATTCCCGCCAATCACCTTTATACCGCCTCTCCAAAATCAGCAACGCTTATTTCGCATGATTGGGATTTGTGCATTTTAACCTGTGGTCAAAGCACTCCAACCGACTCCTATTTTTGCGGTCGGTCAGCAGGTGCCTATCACACCAACGGAATGAATGTAACAATAAGCGATGCTTCGGTGCGGTTTGTCAGCAACAATATTGATGTCGGACTCGGTTATGCCGTAAACCGTACCAATTTGCAAATGATCGGTATCTGGGGTTGTCTTTGCGCCATTGGCGACGGCGAATCTGTTGCCGTTCCGTAGCAATCCGTCCACTCCAAAATTATTGTTACCAATACTGTAGGTCGTATTGGTTTTTAGATGATCTATTATCGTTTACGTACAAATTACAAAAAATGAAAAACATTCTCTTTTTCCTGTGTTTATTTTATAGTATTGTGTTCTGTTTTTCCGGATGCACATCACAAACGGTTGCTGTATCGGGAAAAGTAACTTTTGACGGTGAACCCGGTCAAAATATTGCCGTTTTGTTTCAAGCGCAAATGGTTGACGGGAAAACGCCGGAAACCGCTGTTGGTATGACAAATGAACGCGGAGAGTATTCGCTTTCGTTGATGAATAGCAAAAAACGCGGCGCTGTACCTGGAAACTATGCGGTGTTTATTTCATGGAAAGATCCCAATCCTGATCCCAACATTGAAGAAGGAAGTACGAAAAGTAATTGTCCGTACAAAATTCCAACTCGCGCCAAAACCGGTGAAATGATGTTTACTGTTCCTGTTGAAGGAACAAAAAACGCCGACTTCGAATTTCGTTCCGCAGAAGAATCGTTCGAACCTGGCGGTGTGTAAATTGAAACCAACAATAACGTTGTAATAATTTACGCCGTAACAAATTTAACAGATTGCCAACAATCTATGATTGCTACGGCGAAAATTAAAATATTGCGTATTACATTTTTTTGAATGTAACCGATCATTTACGGGTTGGTTCGAACACGATAAACAACTGTTGACGTTTTTTGGAGTTCTTCAGTTGGACAAAATCTTTCCAAAATACCATCCGTAACAAATTTGTTCAGAAGTGCCGGCTGAACAATTTCAGAATAACCGTAATTTCCCGGACTACGGAATCGTGCAATTTCACTCCAATCAACAAGAATATAACAAATACCATACCGCCGAAATTCCGCAACCAGATCAGAACTTGCGGCAATCTCCTTCAATAACGTTTCATTGAAACAAGAATTGTACAAAACAGGAATATTGTACAAAAACGCTTTGGATTCGCCAACCAAAAGGATTTTTCCCTGATTTTCCGGCGGATGTCTGTTAAACCATGTTGCCCATGGTGTTGAAATATTCGGATCAGATCGCATTGAGTTGAACGACGCCAAAAAACGATTGTTCTTGCCCGGCGCCGGCGAACCCGCAACCAGAAAACAATAAACACAACTCAAAATCAACAGAATATTCAAAATGATTTTCCAAGATTTTTTCGTACACCATGTTGCGCCAATTCCCGCCAACAATGTTAAAACAGGAACCGCCGGAAGCCAAAACCGGTCAATCCGATGAGTTAGAAACCACCATGTTGCAAAAATAAACACAAGCCACGCCAACAAAAAATAAAAAATACGACGTTTTTCCCGTTGGTTCTGTGTTGCGAAAATAAGCAGAAAAAACGGAATCGTCAACGGAGCATTCCACGAACTACTCAAACCAACACGCCAAAAATCATAGAAAAATGTTACCGGACGAAAATCATGCGGCAAATGAACCCGCGTCCATCGCTCATCAACTTCCGGCGTCCACAAACCAGTCAAATCACCAAAAATCGAAAAACAAAGAGGATAAACAGGATTGCCCGTGTAATAATAATTCTTGAAATACCAACCACCACAAGATATCAAAACTCCAACAGAATAAATCAGAACCACCACTAAAGTATTCGAGAAATTAGATTTTCTGTAAGTCATTATCGCAGCAAAAAACGCTAATGGAACCACAACAAACAACATCGCCGGATATTTACACGCCGCCGCACTTCCCGCAAAAAAACCAATCAGAAACACCGAAAACCAATTGATCCGTTTCAAATATCCAATCATTTGATCGTGATTATTCGTACGAGATTTATTGTTCGTGCGAACCTGTAATTCCGATTCGCATGATGTTTCGAAAAATTTGTTTGCGAAACATTGGTCTTCAGAACATTGATCAGTTAATAATGCAACATAAATTGCGAAAAAGGTGTACATTCCAACCACCGAATCAATCAGTCCGGTTGTGGAAACATAAATAATCCACGGCGACGAAATGTACAGAACCATCGCAATCAATCCTGCCGTTTCGGAAAAAAAACGTTTGCTAAAAATGTACAAACCAAACGCCGTCAGAATTGTTGTGAACGCAATGAGAGTTTTACCGGTCATGGCACCAATAAACGAATTGCCAGTCAATACCATACCCCAAACATAAAACATTTCCGCACCAAAAGGCATGTTGGTATAAACATTATGCGGCGAAAATCCAATTTGCCCCGCCTCCACAAATTCACGCGCTCCAGCAAGATGATACGATAAAACATCATAATCTGTCGAAGGTATCATTCCACCAAGAATTAATTGCAACGAAAATATTGGCAAAATAATAAAAAACACTGATTTCTTGAACCAAGACCATTTTTTCAATTTCGGCAATGGATAAGCCGATTGAGATTCATAAGCGTCTTGATAACTAAATAAACTGTTCAAAAAAAGGAAGAGAAGT
>JAIRTV010000038.1 GCA_031254675.1 Planctomycetaceae bacterium
GAGGTAGATAACAATGGCGCGAATGCCCAAACGAGTCAAACATCGAAAAATCCAAAGAGGTCGTATAAAAGGTGAAGCGACACGCGGAAACGATGTTGTTTTCGGAGATTTCGGATTACAAACTACTCAAGGCGGCTGGATCAGTGCAGCAACCATTGAAGCGGGACGTATTGCCGCACAGCAATATCTTCGCACAGAAGGTCGTTTGTATATTCGAATGTTTCCTCATAAATCAATTACCTCTATTCCGCTCGAAACCCGAATGGGAAAAGGGAAAGGGGAACCGGAATATTGGGCGGCAGTCGTCAAACCGGGAACAATTATGTATGAAATTTCCGGCGTACCGGAAGAAACCGCCAAAATGTGTTTCAACCGTTTAGCGCATAAAATGCCGGTTAAATGTAGATTCGTTAAACGAAAGGCTATGTGATGAAAATTACTAAAACATCCGAACTGCGGGACATGAGTACAGAACAACTTGAGATTGTTCTCAGAGAAGCAAAGGATACGTTGTTTCGCCTTCGCCTCCAAGCACGTATGGAACGACTCGATTCCCCCAGTGAACTCAAAAAAAATAAACGATTGATTGCGAGAATTTTGACACTCAAATCGTTACGTTCTAAAAACGCAAAAACTTAAACAAACAAAGATAACTATCAATTACAAAATATAAGGTAACCCGAAATGCCAAAACGAGTTGTAATCGGCGTCGTAACAAGCGATAAAATGAAAAAAACCAGACGGGTTGAAGTTTCACGTTTGGTTAAATATCCAAAGTACGGAAAATATGTTAAACGCCGTACAGTGTGTTATGTTCACGACGAAGAAAATACGTCCGCTGTTGGCGATACAGTTGAAATTATCGAAAGCCGTCCAATGTCACGGCTAAAACGTTGGAAACTTGTTAATGTCGTGTCCAAAGGAAACATTATTGATGTTGCTGCCCTTCGCGCTGCTGCTAAAGAAGCGGAATCACAATAAATGTATCGTACTTGTAAGCAAAATTATTATTGAGTAATTTTTAGTCTTACATAAACATTCAAATAATGAATTATGTATCAGCAGATTTTTGCCCCACTTGTATTGCTTGCACTTTTATTTGTATTTATTGTCGGTTGTGATGCTCCTAGTAATGTTCCCTCGACGCCTTCAGATGTTGTGAAAACGTATTTTACTGCCCTTTGCCAAGACGATCAAAACACCTTGCAGGAAATTAAGCTTGATGGTCAAGGAGTACCGCCGATTGCGGTAGGTGTTGCACGATCTCTTTCTGCCGACAGAGGCAAAATAACATGTTCGCACACCATAGATGGAGATTCTGCAATGGTCAGAGCCGTCTTTGATAATGGAGAGGTCATTAACGTCGTTTTAGTAAAAGTAGAGGGAAAATGGAAAATCGACAGAATGGCAAACGAACAATTAATGCCTGCAAGTGCATTGAAAAGTGACAATGATAAATGATAAACCATTAGTTTCCGATGAGCCACAACAACCGTAGTATTGAAACTTCATAAGGGTTATATTTTTTATATTCTTATGAGTCAAAAATAAAACAATAAATGAATATCTGTGCGGAAATAACATTTCGCCTTAAATATTATATTAAAAATACTATCAGGGTAGGTTAGTTATGATCCAAATGCAAACCAGATTAGATGTTGCCGATAACACCGGAGCAAAAGAACTCATGTGTTTCAAGGTTTTAGGTGGAACGCATCGCCGTTTTGCCGGACTTGGAGATATTATTGTTTGTTCCGTTAAGTCCGTGATTGCGGGAAGCAATATCAAAAAAGGTGCGGTCGTTAAAGCCGTGATTGTTCGTACAAAAAAGGCTTATCGACGCGAAGATGGAAGTTACATTAAGTTTGATTCCAATGCGGCGGTTCTAATCGATAATAACAAAAATCCGATTGGAACTCGTGTTTTCGGTGCGGTTGCTCGCGAACTCCGCGAAAAAGACCGAAAGAAAAAAGGCAAAGGAAAAGCACATGGCGAAGAAGGTTTTGTTAAAATTATCAGCCTCGCCAGTGAAGTCGTCTAAAAGATTTATTATTTCCGTTAATACCATGCGAATAAATAAAGATGATCAGGTTCTCGTTCTTATCGGAATAAACAATGGTAAAAAATCCAGGGTTATTTCTGTTGATAGGAAAAAGAGTAAAGTAACAGTGGAAGGTGTGAATGTTGTTCATAAACACGTTCGCCGAAGTCGCCGCAATCCTCAAGGTGGACGGCTTTCTATGGAAAAACCAATTGCCATTTCGAATGTTCAGTTAATCTGTCCGTTCTGTTCTCAACCAACCCGTGTTGGTTTTCGGTTTGATAAAGAAGGCGTCAAATATCGTGTCTGTAAAAAATGCAAAGCGGACATCAATATTGTTTCACACGCCAAGAAAAAAATTACAAAATAGTTTAAAAATAATTATCGTTATTGTTTTCAATTTGAACACTTAGTTTAGATCATTAACCTGCCTCATAAACCATTTGGAGTTGCGTACAACGCCGCAACCGGAGAACCAGATTTATGGCAACGCCTCGTTTACAAGAAAAATATCAGAAAGAAATTATTCCGGCACTCAAAAAAAGTCTGAAACGCGATAATATTATGTCGTTGCCACGACTTCAGAAAATTGTTGTGAATATGGGAGTCGG
>JAIRTV010000121.1 GCA_031254675.1 Planctomycetaceae bacterium
ATTTTTGTGTTTGTATCAATATTTATCTTTTCGATTCGTGCGGAAGATAAACTCGCGCAAGGTTTTGCGGAACCGCCTTGCGAATCGAAACTTTGGGCGTATTGGTGGTGGTTGAACGGAAATGTGACAGAACAAGCAATTACCCGCGATTTGGAGCAGATGAAAGAAAAAGGATTCGGTGGAGCAATTCTCTGTGACGCCAACGGCTCCAATCAAGATGGTAACAAAAATACTCCACCAGGTCCCATGTACTCTTCGCCCGAATGGATGAAATTATTCATTCACGCTATTCAAGAAGCACAACGGTTAGGATTGTCTGTTAGTTTGAATATTCAGAGCGGTTGGAATCTTGGCGGTCCGATTGTTACACCGGAATATGCCGCAAAACGTGTCGTTTATTCGACAACAAACCTCAAAGGCGGGCAAGAAAAAACAGTCGATTTGCCAAAACCAAAAGAACAATTGGGATTTTATCGGGATATTGCTGTTGTTGCATTTAAAATCGAATCGGACAATATTCCATTCACTTTCGAAACAAGTTCCAGCCAAAAACAAAATTCATCAGAAAACGCTATTGATAATTCATCGGAAACTTTTTGGGTGTCAGCCGGTCAAAAAGCAGGCGACGGTCCAACAACCGAAAAACCGGAATGGATTGAATTTCAATTTCAAGAAAATATCGAATTTGATCAAATTGTTGTCGAACCGCGACCCGATTACGGTCCAAAACAATGCGAATTGATCCTGTTCGAAGATGATTCCGAGAAAAATCGTATCATCACCACTTTTACGATGCAAAAAACAGGCAAAATATCGAACAAGTTTCCCAAACAAAAAGGAAAACGTTTTCGATTAAACATTCTCAATTCTTACGATCCCCGACATCCCGATCATTCTCGAAACGTTCAGATTGCCGAGGTTGTTCTCTATAACAACGGAAAACCAATTACCGAAACAAAGCAAAAAACGAGACAATTGAAACTGTTCGATATAAAATTAGCGGTTCGTGAATTTGGCGGTTCTGCGCCGGATTGCCGACCTTTGGCGGAAGACGAACCCGATCAACCCAATGATCAACCGATTAACATTGACGATGTGCTTGTTTTGACCGACAAAATGGATCAGCAAGGAACTCTTCGCTGGAATGTTCCCGCCGGAAACTGGACTATTTTGCGATGTGGTTACACGGTAACAGACGCAAAAGTTTCAACATCCAGCGGCGATTGGCAAGGACTTGTTCTTGATTATTTGAGTTCAGATGCTTTTGATTTTTATTGGAACAAATCCGTTAAACCACTTCTCGATACAGTTAAACCTCATTGCGGAAAATCGTTGCGATATCTTCATACTGATAGTTGGGAGGCGGGGGGCATGAACTGGACAGAGCGGTTTCGTGAAGAATTTCAAACTCGTCGCGGTTATGATCCGATTCCTTATTTGCCGATTCTTGCCGGATATATTTTGAATAATCGTACATCGAGCAATCGATTTTTGAACGATTTTCGGCGGACAATCGGCGATTTGATTGCCGACAATCATTATGTTCTCATGAAGAAAAAGGCGGCAAATTATGGTATCGGTATTCATCCTGAATCGGGTGGACCTCATGGTGCGCCGATTGATTCGCTTCAACTTCTTGGCATTTCGGATATTCCTATGTCCGAATATTGGAGTTGGTCGCCGCGTCATCGGATTGGCGATGCCAACCGATTCTTCACCAAACAACCGGCATCCGCTGCCCATACGCGCGGTCATAAATTGATTGCCGCTGAAGGCTTCACCAATATCGGGATGCATTGGCAAGAATCATTTTCGCACAATTTGAAACCCTCATTTGACCAAGCCATTTGCGAAGGAATGAATCTGCTCGTTTGGCATGCTTTTACGTGTTCGCCGGATGAAACAGGTTTTCCCGGTCAAGAATATTTTGCCGGAACACATTTTAATCCGAAAAATTTTACGTGGAAGAAGTCAAAAGATTTTTTGACTTATATTAACCGTGTTCAATTTTTGTTGCAACAAGGTTTGCCGGTTGCGGATGTTTTGGAGTATTACGGAAACGGTGTTCCGAATTTTACGCAAGGTAAATGGGCAAATACGGCAAAATCGTTGCCGGGTTACGATTATGATGTTGCATCGGAAGATGTTTTGTTGACGCAGGTTTCTGAAATTCGTAACGGTCGAATTATTCTCAAAGACGGAACAAATTACCGTGTTCTTGTGTTGCCGTCGCACACGGGAGTTTCACGGGCGGTGTTTTCAAAACTAAAAACTTGGGCAAAAGAAGGCGCAACAATTATCGGCGCCAACCCAATTCAAATTCTCGAACCGGCATCAAAACCAGTTGTCTTTGAATCTTGGACGGAAAAAACGTTACCGAATCCGAATGAAACCGTTCACCAACTTTTGAAAAATTCCGGTGTTCCGTTTGATTTTGAACGTCTTGAGGGAACTCATGAAAAACCGCGTTTGGAATGGATTCACCGAACCGTGTACCGAAATCAACTTGATAAAATTTCGCTTCGAAATTTTTCTGAATTTTCTCCAATTGACGTTGCGACAATTGCCGCCGACCCATTCGGTGATATTGGAGCGGAAATTTATTTTGTTGCAAATTTAACCGATTCGGAGGATAAAACCGTTTGTAGTTTTCGCGTTACAGGATTCGAGCCGGAATTATGGGATCCGCTTACCGGCGAAATCAAAAAAGCCAAAGCGTTCACGCAAGAAAAAAACCGAACATTAATTCCGTTGGAGTTTGCGCCTTGCGGTTCTGTTTTTGTTGTTTTTCGCGACAAAATTGATTCGACCGTTCAGGGAATCGGTCAATCTAATTCCGTAACTTTTGATAAAACGCTTGAAATTCCGGCATCGTGGCATGTTCGTTTTGATCCAGAGTGGGGCGGTTTGCCAGAACCTGTTGAATTTAAAAAATTGGAAAGTTGGACGAAACATGATCATCCGGCAATTCGATATTATAGCGGTCTTGCAACATATTCGCAGGAAATTGATCTTGAATTTAAGCAAGGGCAACGAATTTTTCTGGAAGTTGACAATGTTCATGAGTTGGCGGAAGTCAAGATAAACAATCAATCTTGCGGAACGATTTGGGCGTCGCCGTTTCGTGTTGAGATTACGTCGGCATGTCAACTTGGAAAAAATCGGATTGAGATTGAGGTTGCCAATCACTGGGCAAACCGAATTATTGGCGACGCCGCAAAACCGGAAAATGAACGACGAACACGAACAAATATTCAACGTTTAACGCCGGAAACAAAACTCGTCGAATCAGGATTGATCGGCTCCGTAAAAATTTTGTTGACACAATAATTCGCTTTCGCTTTTAGGAAGACAAACTTCTCGCTTGTAACAAATAAATAGTATAAAATTGAACATCAATAAAATTTCAGCGAATCGTTACAAGAAATCTTTGTACAGTAAACTTGGTTGAATACCTGTGTTGTTTTGATATTTTCCGTTTCTGTATTTGTCGTAATCGCCTTGAATTGAGTGATAATAGATTTGGCAAATTTCAACAAACGGATAAATTCGGATTGGTTGAATGCATTGGATTTCCAACGTCCAAAATCCCGAAAAACCAACGTCGCCAAATCCCGCTGTAACATGAACATACAATCCCAGTCGTCCAATTGAAGAACGTCCTTCGAGCATTGGAACGTAATTCAATGTTGTTGTGTACTCGACAGTGCGTCCAAGATACAACCGGTTCGGCTCAAGCACAATTCCATCTTCAGGAATTGTCAATCGTTCCGTTTGAGGACACGCCCGCATGTCCAACTCCGAATCACTATAGATCATCAACTCATTATGTAATTGTAAATTGTAACTGTTCGGATTGATCCGCTTCTTGTCAAACGGATCAATCACGATATTACCATTGTCAATCTCTTTCAATATTTCCAAACCAGAAAGGATCATAATTTATTCGTGTTATTTGTTGTTGCGATTATTTGTTGTGTAAATTATTATGTAAATTATTATGTAAAATTGTCTGAACGATAAATATTATCATAACGTCGGTTTTCAGTCTCGTCAACAAAATAGATCGTAATCTATCAATAAAATTTTTATTTGAAACACAAAAAGAAAAATAATCAAAAAAACGATCAATGTTTTGCTGAATAATTTCACGTTCAGCTATTTTATGAGTTTTCCTGCCGGAGTTTCCGCACGTAATTGATCAATCATCTGAATTGTTGCCGCTTCAACCGCTTGTTGCCATTTTGTTTCGCCAAATGTTGTTTGAAACGGTTCACGACGGTACGCAAAAATAATCCCACGCGAATTATTGATCACCGCACCCAATCCGTTTTCATCAAACGCCGACGCAACATCATTCGCAGAACCACCTTGCGATCCAAAACCCGGAACAAGAAACCAAGTATTAGGCATGACGTTACGTAATTCTTTGAGCTGTTCCGACCACGTGGCACCAACAACCGCCCCAATATTACCGTAACATTCCGATTCGGCACAAGTCGATAACGATAATTGTTGAACATATTCCGCAACACGACGATAAACCGTTTTGCCATCAACCACAAGGTCTTGAAGCATAGCTCCGCCACGATTCGACGTTTTAACAAGAACAAAAATTCCGGCGTTTCGTTCAACAGCCGTTTTGACAAACGGTTCCAACGAATCATCGCCAAGATAAGGCGAAACCGTCAACGCATCAGCTCCCCACACCGAATCTTTGCCCAAAATACCAGACGAATACGCTTCCGCCGTAGAACCAATATCGTTGCGTTTACCATCGAAAACAATCACCACATTTTTTTTGTCGCGAATATATTCAATCAGTTGACGAAGAACAGACATTCCGGGAACACCATATTGTTCAAAAAAAGCAGACTGAATCTTAATAACCGGAACCAACGGCACAACAATATCAATAATTTCATAACAAAATTTCTTGAAAACATCCGCCACCTGTTCCGCATTGTCGGGATCAATATTGTTGCGAAGTGTTTGCGGAATCCAATCAAAACGCGGATCAAGTCCAACCATGACAGGATTTTTCTTGTTACAAATTGCTTCCGTTAATAATCTGGAAAATGTCATTGGATGATGAATTGAATAATACGATATCTTAGGCAGTTAATCATCATGTTGCTGTTTGTTATTGTTGAGATTTTCAAAATGTTCTCGTTTATGATTTGTGCTGCAATTATTTTTTTGTTTCAAATAATGATTTAATTACAGATTTAATTGCAACAAAATTCGACATTCCCAAATCACACATTATAAAACGAAACAACAATAGAACAACCGCCGGAAACTTGATAAAATGGCACTTAATTTTTGCGCGTAATTTATATCGGCAATGATTCAAGAAAATTTCGTAACAACCTTTTGCCGACAATCGTCATAATACTTTCAGGATGAAATTGAATCCCTTCGAGCGGAAATTTTTTATGACGAATCCCCATAATTTCATGATCGTCTTCCGATTCCGCCGTAATCATAAGATCATCGGGCAATGTTTCCCGTTTAGCGACAAGCGAATGATAACGCATTGCCTCAAACGGTCCGGTCATTCCTTTGAACACGCCCAAACCATCGCTAATAATCCGCGACGTTTTTCCGTGCATAATTTTTTTCGCACGAATAATCTCGCCACCAAACGCCTGAACAATACTTTGATGACCAAGACAAACACCAAGAATCGGAATCGTTCCGCCGAATGTTCTGATCACCTCCAACGAAATACCGGCTTCATTGGGATTGCCCGGTCCCGGCGAAATAACAATGCCATTAGGACAAAGTTCACGAATTTCCGTAATACTAATTTTGTCATTGCGGAAAACCCGAACATCACCCCCCAACATTCGCAAATATTGGACTAAATTAAACGTAAACGAATCGTAATTGTCAATCATTAAAATCATGGGAATTTTTGTGCTTTTGTAAAAAAGTTACCGAAATATTCGGCGATATAGTTTTTGTAATGAAATTTTTGTAGTAAAAAAAACTTGTCCAACAGAATTTGATGTATCAAAATTCTCGTAGAAAATTGACACGTTGAAAGTTACTAATTGTTCCGTTTATTTTTAGCGACCAAACTTGTTGTAAAATCGACGATAGATTGTTTTGCGGTGTCGGGTTGTTCTTCAATGATTCGCTGAAATGCACTGCCAATAATTACGCCGTCGGCAAAATTGCCGGCAATTTGAACATCATCTGGAGTTGAAATTCCAAAACCAACACAAAGCGGAATTTCCGTCTCCTGCCGCATTTCAGCAATCTCCCGTTCAAGACCGTTCCAATCGATTTTGTTACTATTACCACCGGTTACACCTCGCCGCGAAACAATATAAACAAATCCATCCGCACAACGAAGAATTTCGTTACGACGAACCACATCGGTTGTCGGCGCAATCAATCGAATAAAATGAAAACGATTGAACGTATTATTAACCGTAACTGTTTTTTCACCGTTTTTTGTATTAGGCGGTTGGCTTTCCGTTTGTTCAACATAACGCATAATTTCATTGGAATATTCGCTCGGCAAGTCAACACATAAAACACCATCCGCACCGGCATGAATCGCTTCACGAACAAATGTTTCCGCACCCATTGCGAAAATCGGATTATAGTACGAAAAAAGAACAATCGGCAACTCATACTTTTGCCGAAGTTTTCGTACAAATTCAACTCCGAGACGTAAATTCATTCCGGCTTTAATCGCACGGCTTGACGCGCGTTGAATAACAGTACCGTCCGCTGTCGGGTCGGAAAACGGAATACCAAGTTCCAGAATATCCAAACCAGCTCCACACGCCGCTTCAATAATTTCAAAAGACCGCTCCCGATCAGGATCACCCGCCGTGATGTAACCAATCAACGCCGCTCTATTTTGGTTGCGTATTTTCTCAAAACATCGTGTTAATCGAGACATTATTTTCCTTTCTTTATGGGGTTGCTTTATTTTATGAGTTTGATTGTCAATATAATCGGAACAATTTTTATTCCTCATAAAAATCTTTTTTCGGATATTTTAGTAACTTTTCCGGTTCTGTGGTTCCATGAACACGATGGCAAGATTGGCAATCGGTTTCCGGTGCGGCAATCGAAGAATGCTTTTGAGTAAACGTTTCGTTTTGATGGCACACCAAACAACTCGCATTGCCCTTCCACCGCCCAATCGTCAACGCATGACCTTTTCGTATCACATCGTCAGAACGATCAATGAAATCATGACAGTCCAGACAACGATTCGGATCGCCAATGTCCTTGTGCATGGTAAAAGATTTCCAATTTTCCGGCGGCTGTTGATTGACGCCTTCCACGAAAAAAGAATATTCAAAACCCGGCATCTGAATTTTGTGAACGCCCGATTCCAACCTTAACCGAACAAGCCACGTATTTTTACCAAATTGAACATCCCAAAGAACCGGAATATTGTCCACCTTTAACAACATGTTCGAAAACGGAACACTTTGAATAATATTTCCAGACATGTCCCACGTACAAAGAATCGTAACCTCTTCGTCTTGAACGCAAGAATTGGGAAACGGAGAAAGCATGGAAAATCGCGATACGATTTCGTCAAAACCGATCTCTCTCGGCAAGTCTCGCAACAAATCTTGCTGATCCTGATCAAAAGTAATCTGGAATTGATCCGTCAACTGAATCGGAGAACCAAGCATATCCATTGAAAATTCAAACATAACGAAAAGAATAATCGACAAACAACCAATCATCAAAATCGAAGAAATCACCATCCCAATAAACCGCAAATGAGGCGGATCTGGAATAGGAGTGTTTTCCGTAATAAATGATGTAAAGTTTGCCACAGGAACCATTTGTATCGGACTAACCCGAACTTCAAAACAAAGAAAATACTAACACAATTTCATCTTGACACAACAAAATGAAATCCGTATGCTTCTTTTTCTCAAACTAGAATAAAATCAAAAATGTTCGAAAATTCTCTCAAGAAAATATAGTACAAACATCGCTCAATAGACACAAAAACAACGGAATAATTAATCGTGAATTTCTTTATCATTGTCTCAAAACCGAGTAAAACATGCAACACATTTCAAGTATAGGAAAAAAATTTTCCAGACAAATCGACTGGTTTTATTCCTTTAAAAGAGGTTGGATCGGTTGTATTGCCCTGATCGGACTCCTTTTTCTGATTGGTTTTACTTTTGGTTGTTCGCAACTCAAGCCAAATAAGAAAAATGATACAATGTCCGAAAAATTTTCTTTCGAAAGTGCGGACGGAAGTTCAAAACTAGTTGGAGATTGCGCTAATATTGGGAATTATCATTCGATTCAGATTTTTGGTTACGGTTTGATTAACGGTTTGTCTGGAACGGGCGGCGATGACGTCAATTCTCTTGAGCGTCGAATGGTTTACGACGAAATGACTCGGATGGGAGTTCGTGATGTTCGGGCGATTTTAGCTGATCCAACGACCGCGGTTGTGAATATTCTTGCGTACATGCGTCCGGGGATTCAGGAAGGCGATTTGTTCGATGTTGAAGTTCGGTTGCCGCCGGAAACCAACGCCAGAAGTTTACGCGGCGGCTGGTTGATGGCGACAAAACTCGAAGAAATGGCGGTTCTCGGTGGCAGTCTCAAAGAAGGTAAAAGTATGGCGTTGGTACAAGGTCCCATCATGGTTGACGATCCCCTTGCCACCGAAACCTCCAACCCCGCCGGCTTAAAACAAGGAATTATTCTTAGCGGTGCCCGTGCTAAAGAATCACGGTCTTTAACCATCATTATGAAATCCGGTGCCGAATCAGCGTTCGCAACTGATCGAATTGCCAAAGAAATCAATCATCGGTTTCATATTGCTGTCGGTCAGAAAAAAGGAATGGCGACCGCTAAAACGGATTCGCTAATCGTTTTGGAAGTTCATCCGACTTACGCGAAAGATGTTGCTCGATATGTTCGGGTGATTCGGGCGATTGCGTGTTACGAAACTCCGGCAAAGCAACTTCATCGGATTGAACGCCTTAAATCGGAATTATTAATTCCGGAAAAATCTCAACATGCGGCTTTTCAATTAGAAGCGATTGGCAAAAAAGGACTTGAAGCACTCCGAAGCGGTTTGAACAGCTCCAATACCGAAGTCCAGTTTCACGCCGCAACCTCATTGGCTTATCTCGGCGACGGAACTCCCTCAAAAATTCTCGCGGACATCGCCCGAAATGAACCGGCGTTTCGCGTTTACGCCTTAAATGCGTTGAGCGTTTTGCGAACCGATATTGAAGCGGAAATAGCGTTACACGAACTCTTGCACGTTCCCAGTGCCGAAACACGTTACGGTGCCTTCCGTGCGTTGCATAACAGAAATCAGTATGACCGGACAATTCGCGGTGAAAATCTTGGTAATCAGTTTAATTATCATGGGATCACAACCAACGCGCCGCCAATGGTTCATCTTTCAAAATCGAAACGTCCGGAAATTGTGCTTTTTGGTTCCGATATTCATCTTCGACAACCGTTCGGTTTGGAAGCCGGTTCTGTTATTTTTGTAAACGGTCAATCGCCGGAATCGGTTATTGTCAAAAAATTTGCTCTCAACGGAATCGACGAACAGCGGATGGTTTCCAATAAACTTGACGAGGTAATTCGGGCGGTTGTTGAATTGGGAGGAACGTATCCTGATGTTTTCCAAATGCTTGTGCAAGCGAATCAAATGAAGGTTTTATCTTGTCGGTTGGAGATTGATTGCTTGCCGGAGCCGAACCGCGTTTACCATCGACCTGGAAATGGTAACGATAATGATGATTCGGTTCTGGAATCACCGAAACAGACAAGCGTTTGGGAACGTATGAATCCTAAAAATTGGTTCAACACCAATCCAGGCGGCGATTCCTCCGACTTCGAAGGAACTGTCAATACCTCCGAAAGAGAATAATCTTAAAGGAATTTCTTGTCTGATTAATAACAAGTGAATTAGATATTCTATTGCTATTTTAGTCGATGGCAATATAATATGCCTTTTAGAATGTATCTGGAATTGGAATTGGAAAAAATTTGATATTTTTGCAACAATCAAGTTGTTCTATAACAGTTTCTGATACGTTCTAATCAGCTGATAGACTACTAATTTTTTCCTCTAACTCGATGTTATTCTCATGCAACGACTGATTATTTTTGTGTTGTTTACTGTGTTTTTTGCTACGAATACATTGGCGCAGAACACGGAAAAACCCTTTAACGGCGATGTTCTTTCCGCCGACTCCAAACCAAAAGAAATGATGAAAACATTTCTTTCCGGCGAAATCGCCAACGCCAAAACCGTTTGGCAACAAGGTTACGATAAACTCAAAACAATAGACGATATTACAAAATATCAAGCGGAACGGAAAGAGTTTTTATTGCAACAACTCGGTCAAACATGGGATCGACATTCACCGTTGAATCCTCGAATTACAAAAACTTTGGAAAAAGGAGTTTCCGGTCAAAATGCTTACCGTGTTGAGATGCTTCTTTTTGAAAGTATTCCGAACTTTTATGTTTCTGCTACTGTATTTTTGCCGGATGTTACAAAATTTAAGCCGCCTTATCCGGCAGTCCTTGTTGTTTGTGGACATTCCCATACTGGTAAAGCAACAGATTTGTATCAACAAGTGCCGGCTCTTGCTGCGTCGAATGGTTTGTTGGCAATGTCGATTGATCCCATTGACCAGGGCGAACGTTCACAACGTTTAACCGTCGAAGGCAAACCGGCGGCTCGAAGTGTTGCGGCTCACAATATTCTCGGTTCGGGTAGTATTCTGCTTGGTCGTAACGTGGCAACATTTGAATATTGGGATATGGTTCGGGCAATTGATTATCTTCAAAGTCGTCCTGATGTCATACCGGACAAAATTGGTGTTACGGGAACTAGCGGCGGTGGAACACAAACTTCATACCTTATGGCGTTGGATGAGCGTGTTACGGTAGCGGTTCCGGCTTGTTATCTTTGTGGTTTGTACGATTCGATGATTCCTAACATTGGTCCCCAAGACGCCGAACAAAATATTTTCGGTCAACTTGCTTTCGGAATGGATCATGTTGATTATTGTATCATGCGTGCGCCGAAACCAACGTTAATCGAAACAACAACAAAAGATTTCTTTCCGGTTGAAGACGCTTGGAAAACCGCACGGAATGCCAAACGAATTTTTGATCGTTTTGGTTACGCTGAAAAAATGTCAATTATGGAACATGATGACAAACACGGTTGGCAAAAAAATTTACGTGAAGCGTCGATTCGTTGGATGCTCCGCTGGCTTGCCGAACGTGACGAACAAATTTTTGAAGCAAACGACATGCCAATTTTCAATCCTGAAGAATTTCTTGTAACACCGGATGGCGAAGTCTTGAAACTTGCCGGAGCGAAATCAGCCTTCGATTTGAATTGTGATTACAATGAGGAATTGCTTAACGCACGAAAAACAAAAAATAACAATCGCAACAACGATGAATTTGTTGCGACAATTCGGAATATTGCCGGAATTCGTCCGCTTGCGGAAATTCCGGCGGCAACAGTGGAACAGAAAGAGAATATCGATATTCCTGAAACGTTAAAAGAAACCGTTGCCGAAATTAAGCAATTTATTCTCAAAACAGAAAATGATAACATTCTTCTTCCGGCGTTAAAATTTGTTCCGAAAACAGGATCAAACGGAACAACAATTTTTCTGCACGAAAAAAGTAAAACCGCTGATTTACCGCGTATCGAAGTTTTGGTTCGTCATGGTCAAACGGTTGTTGTGGTTGATCTTCGTGGACTTGGTGAAACGCAGGCAATCTGTCCGCCGTATTTTGCTTATCAATGGTTCGGAACTGATGGAATTGATTATTATTTGGCGTATTTACTTGGTAAATCTTACGTTGGTATGAGAACAGAAGATTTATTAAATGTTACACGTTGGTTGTCAGAAAACAATTCTGAACAAAAAACAGCAATCGTTGCATCTGGTGATACGGTTGGACTTGTGGCGTTGCACGCGGCTGCTGTGGAGCCAACACTTTTTTCCAACGTGAAATTGGATAAACCGGTTCGATCTTGGTATGATGTTGTCCAAACGGGTTGTTCGTTCTATCCTATTACCAATCTTGTACACGGAGCGTTACGCGAATACGACGTTCCCGATTTAATACAATTAGTAAAACCGGAACAATAATAAATATGTTTCGATAAATAAACAAAAAAACAATTGGGCAATCTTTCGGCAAAAGGTTGCCCAACTGTTTCCGGTTCGGTGTAAGCCTTTTTATTATAAAGACTTACAAAAGCATAGGAGCGGCAGTGGAAATTGGTGAAAAAGAAATGGAATACACAGAAAAATCAGGAAAACATAAAATAGTAGCGTGAACAGTTACATTTTAGTTTTATTTTCCGTGTTCGTTGGAATGTTCGGGTTCGGCTTTTAATTGTTGCAGATAACGATAAATTTCAGTTTGTGCCTGAATTTTTTTGTTTCTCTTTTTTATAGAAATTC
>JAIRTV010000350.1 GCA_031254675.1 Planctomycetaceae bacterium
CATTTTGTGCAGAACACAAAACACCAACAGCAAACGCGACAGCAATCGCAGAAAATTTGAGTTTTTTGAGAAAATTCTTGGTTATGCTAGAATAGAAGTTGGCACAACCTGTGGGCGCAGTTTCATACAGGTAATTACCTAAATTACCCCCCCCCCCCCCAGCTTTTCAACCTTTTTACTTTTTTCTTCATTTGTACTCCTTTGACAAATAGTCGTTGTTGAAGATTAGGGACATCCGAATCTCTGATTGAATAGAAAGTTACTAACCAGTTCACCTTCATAGGGTCTTTATCGAAACAACACACTAAAGAATCATAAAGAATTTTTGATACCTGACATAACCAATAAATCCAGTATATTTTACCAATCCGTTATATTTTATCAAAATTATCTTGATTACAGAACGAAGAATCAAAACGGATTGGTTTTTTGAAGTTTGTTTCGGGATTTATTGAATGTTTTGAGCATAGAATTTCTTTGGCATCGTGTATCTTTTATTAGTTTTCATCTTGACTACAGAACTTTTGTAAAAGCCCTGTTTGTCAGTATTCCACGATATATTACCAAAAAGCCAAAACACAGATTTTAGTAAAGTTTTTGGAGGGAAAACAGTTATTTGTTCTCAATAATTAACTAATTCCTGATCGTTGTCTTTCATGAGGATATTGAAATTTTCGCATAAAAATAGATAGATGAGCAACACGGTTGAAACTAAACCGAAACTAATAATCACTTCGCACAGTGTCGGGTAATAAATTTCTCCGGCATCACGAACCATGCCCGTAATCACCACATTCATCCGGTTGGCAAACACGCCAACACTCGTGAGAAAACCATAAACAATAATCCAACCCCGATGATTGATCAACGGAGAAAAAATAATCAGAATCGGTATCACCACGCCAAATAAATGTTCCAAAATAAAAGCGTAACTCTCAAAACTACCCTCAAAAAGCAAACCCATCTCATTGTGAACAACAAGATCTCCAATCTTCAACACCAAATAAAGAAACATCAAACTACCACCAATTCGCGCAAGTATTTTCAGAACATTATTCGGCGTTTTGTGTCCGAAAGCAAAACCAACCAACACCGATTCCATCACCAACATTGCCGGTCCAACAAAAAGTGATGATAAAAGAAAAAACAGAAAAATCAGCGGACTCCACCAAAGCGGATGCAAACGTCCATCCGTCATCAAATAAATCGCACCAAGCGACGATTGGTGTAACGTCGGCAACATCACCCCAACAATCGCAAATATTGGAAAAAAGCGTACAAAAAACCAGTGAACCTGACGAAAAACTTTTTCGGTAATCACTTCGCCCAATTCCAATACCTGAACAATAAAGTACAACGACACACACCAAAATACCTCAAACAACGCCGATTCATGCCCCCACGAAACATAAGGACGCCAGAAATTAAACCAACGCCCAATCTCCGTAAAAAGTCCAACAAGCATCAACGTGTAACCAAGAAGCGAAATCAATAAGGTTCGATGCGAAATTGATTTTAAACGTTCAATATGTAATATGTGAACAAGAAGTGTTGTTCCATATCCGCCCCCCGCTAACGCCGCCCCGGCAAAAACAGCCCAACCCTTCCAAAGCCCCCAAGGCCAACGATCACTAAGATTGGAAACCGACTGCAACCCAAACGCAAATCGATACACCATAATCGCCGCCGTCAATAACGATAACGAAATCAGAAAAAAACGTAACGGCGTAATTCGGAATGACCAGTGATCATAAGAAATACGAATAAACCACCTCTTAAATTCAATATTAAAATCCATCGGATGCTATTGGGTTGGGGTTGTAATAATGTTAAAAAATTTTTTGCGTTCAAAACAGCGTTACTAAAATTATTCGGTTGTTTGGGAACTGTCCTTTTTGACCATTTCGACATGTTCTTTGGTTTTGACTTGTTCTTTTCGTTTCGTGAAAAAATAAAGCCCCGTCAAAATCAACGCCCATATCGCACCAAAAATTGGTGTTGAATGCATGTAGGTTGACGTGTACGAAGGAATCGGTTTTTTGGGAACATCCATCTTGAAACCAAGTTGCGCAAACGGCGTATCAGAAACATAAATCCATGATGTTCCGCCTGCTTCTTCTTCGCCGTAAATATGTTGAACGTAACGCGAATCATTGCGAACCAATTCTTTTGCCTCCGCCAACAAATCGTCGCGGTCACCGAACTTCATTACATTCGTCGGACACACCGAAACACAAGCCGGTTGCTGACCTTTCGCAATACGATTGCTACACATCACGCATTTCGTAATCACAGGAATCGTTTTATCCCACTCAAATTTCGGAATCTTGAACGGACACGCCAACATACAGTAACGACAACCAACACAATTATCGGGATAATAAATCACCGGTCCTGCTTCTGTTTTTTGAAACGCTTTCGCAAAACAAGAAGACACACACCCGGGTTCTTTACAATGCATACATTGCCGTTTCACAAACCGCCATATTTCACGATTCGCCTTGTCCGCCGTCTCGGGAACTTGATCGGTCACCGCAACTTTTTGCGGAACACGGAATTTTTGAATCACCGTCCAATTTTCGTCCGCTAACTCGGCTCGTTCCCCGTTGGTCGCCGCCCGATCATCAATCCATTGGTTCGCGTTGTACATCTTGCAGGCAACCGTACAACTACCACAACCAATACATTTCGTAAGATCAACTAATACTCCTCGTGACATGATAACCTCCTAAAATCAATTAAAATAATATTTTGTCTTTGTTGCACCAAAATAATCATAACACCTAAACCAAATCATTTTCCCTTTTTTACTGTCCGCTATCGACTTTATTATTTTTCTCTTTTTTTGTCAGGTGCATACTGTAATTTTCGTAATGGGTATGTAACAGTGTATGGGCAAGATGTCCGTTTGGTTCTCCGAGATAATCTTTGTAAACGGTTTTAATTTCGGGGTTGTCGTGACACAGTCGAATTGTTGCGCGTTCATCGACGGAGTAGAGAGCGTTGATTCGTGCGGAGCGTACTTCGTCGGAGGGCGGCAAGGCTGTTCTTGGTTGTCCGCCGCCGCTAATGCAACCTCCCGGGCAAGCCATAAACTCGATAAAATGCCAATTTCCTGTTCCGTTTTGAACTCGTTCCAACACGTTATGCGTATTGCCCATACCGGCAACAACCGCCACACGAACTTCGCCGTGATTGGGAATTTCGAGCGTTGCTTCTTTCATTCCGGCAAGACCGCGTACGGGTTGAAGATTGAAGAGGAGAGCGGGAGGTTTTTCGCCGGAAATTTGAGCGTAGGCAGTGCGAACCGCAGCTTCCATTACTCCACCGGTAACACCAAAAATCGCGCCTGCACCGGAATATTCACTTAAAAGATTATCGTAATTGGTTGGGTCGAGTTTCAACAGGTCAAGCCCGCGCAATTTAATGAGTTTTGCTAATTCGCGGGTGGTGATGACCAGATCGGTATCGCGAATACTGGGATCGCCGATTTTCAAACCGGAATGATTCATTTCCGGGCGTCCTGCTTCGAATTTTTTAGCGGTGCAGGGCATGACGGCAACAGAGACAATATTTTTCGGATCGATATGGCGTTTTTCGGCGTAATATGTTTTGATCATTGCGCCGAGCATGGACATGGGCGATTTTGCCGACGACAAATTGGGCAACAGGTCAGGGTAAAAATATTCGCAATACCGTACCCAACCCGGGCAACACGAGGTGAATTGTGGGATTGGGGCGTTTAATTTTCCGGTGATACGTTGAACCAATTCGGTGGCTTCTTCCATGATGGTAAGGTCAGCGGAAAAATTGGTATCCAAAACGGTGTCGAATCCGAGTGCTTTGAGGGCGGCGACTTGGCGACCTTCGACATTACTTCCCGCCGGCAACCCAAATTCTTCGCCCAATGCGACACGGGTTGACGGGGCGGTTTGGACGACAACATGTTTATTGGGATTCTCTAAGGCGTTGATTAATTCGGAGAGGCTGTCTGTTTCGGTGATTGCTCCGGTAGGACACCACAGAGTACATTGTCCGCAACCAATACAAGGAATATTATCAATGAGAGGGAGTTCGTAGTTGTACATTACTGTTTCTACTTTGGAGCAAACTTCCGCGCATTGACCGCATAAGATACATTTGCGATCATCTCGAGTGATTGACAAATTTCGTGGATCTATTGGAATACGTCCACGGACTTGCGGTGGCAGGTTCCCATTCCCTTCGTACTGGCTGGGCATCCAACCTTCTCCGCCGGAAGGGTTCCCATTGCAGCCGATTGTACTCGCAACCAACCCTGTTCCCGCCATTTTAATGAATGATCTTCGGGAGACGTCAATATTAGGTTCGCATTGATTTTTGGGTTCCATTTTATCCCTCCATTGAGTTTGTCTTTTGAGATAATTTGCTTCCAGATTTATGACCTATTTTATCCCGCTTTCGATAACTGTCTAGGGTGAAAATCGAAAATAAATAAAAATTTATTGATAAAATTTATTTTTTTCTTGCTATTCTGTTGTTTTTCTCTCTATTTTTTCTATTTTGTGAATTTTGCCATGTTCTGTGTCTTTGGCGTTTCGATTGAACACAGAATAATTCAATGACGTAGAAAACACGGGAGAAAAAGAAAAAAAACTTAGGAAACATGTCACGGGATGAACACCGCCTTTTTCCAATTCTTTCGTGAATATTCGTGTTTTTCTTGGTGGAAATAAAAATAAGAACAAAGAAATTGGTAATATTGAAAATTCCGCTGATCAACGACAAATGTTTTTTGAACTCGAATCTGTGCAGATTGAACTCGAACCTGTGCAGGTTGAACCCGAATCTGTGCAGGTTGAACCCGAACCGGTGCAGATTGAACTCGAACCTGTGCAGGTTGAACCCGAATCTGTGCAGGTTGAACCCGAATCTGTGCAGGTTGAACTCGAACCTGTGCAGGTTGAACCCGAACCGGTGCAGGTTGAACCCGAACCGGTGCAGGTTGAGCCCGAACCGGTGCAGATTGAACTCGAACCTGTGCAGGTTGAACCCGAATCTGTGCAGGTTGAACCCGAACCGGTGCAGGCTGAACCCGAATCTGTGCAGATTGAACTCGAATCTGTGCAGGTTGAACTCGAATCTGTGCAGATTGAACCCGAATCGATGCAGATTGAACTTCAAACTTTATGTTCGGTTGGCGCACCCGATAGGGACGGAATTGCCGCGCGGCAACGGAACACAACGCAACGATGGGAAATTTCGCGTGGAAGCAATCTTGTTGCTCAAACCTGTTTTTGGGGGTCGTATTTTTTGAAAATGGAATTATAATAGGCGGAAAATTGTTTTGTACTCGATAATATATTCGATGATTTTGTTTTGATATTGAACCATTAAGAACTGATGCAACGACTCCGAATTTTCTATTTTTTGTTAATGATTCTTCTTTTGGTGGGATGTTGTTTGGTGTCCGGTTGTTGGGATCGTTCCGATTCGAAAACCGCAACACCGCAACTTCCAACACGTCCCAACACCAATTCAACCCCAAACAAAATTCGAACATCAGAGAATTCCGATTCCGATGTTGCCGACAATACCAAT
This sequence comes from Planctomycetaceae bacterium, assembly GCA_031254675.1. Classification (GTDB taxonomy): domain Bacteria; phylum Planctomycetota; class Planctomycetia; order Pirellulales; family Thermoguttaceae; genus WRKP01. Next base: position 5,581 of record JAIRTV010000350.1, read on the forward strand.
TCCGCAAGTACCGATTCCGCAAACACCAATTCCGCAAACAAGACGCCGATTGCTCCGCCTAAACCTCCCACCAACCAAACTCCACACCAACTTTTTGAAAAAACGGTTGCTGCTTACAAATCGGCTGTTTCGTATTCTGATCACGGCGAAGTGCGGATTCTCGGCAAAATGACCAACCCCAACACCGAACCCGCTCCTTGGTTTTGCACCGTCGCGTTTCAATCGCCCGACAAATTGCGACTCGAAATTAATGAAGGCAAATTTGTTTCCGATGGGGAAGATTGTTTTGCTCAAATTCGTCCGTTGCCGGATCAGGTGTTGCGGTTTCCGACGCCGAAACATTGGTCGCTTGATGTTATTTTTCGGGACATGTTTTTGGATCAGGCAATGGATATTGGTTTGCCGGAAACAATTCTTCGGTTTCCGCCGCAAATTATTTTGCTTTTTGCGAACTCCCCACTCAAAACGTTTTTTCCAAAAGGTTCGTCGGCGGAATTTCTTGATCCACAACAAATCGGAACAATATTGTGTGATGTGATTCGAGTTGTCCATCCCGAAGGCAACCGGTTGCTTTGGATCAGTCGAACCAATCATGCCTTACTTCGGTTTGATTATTATGTGGAAGGTTTGCCGATTCCGCCGGAATTTGAGAGTATTCAGTTGATTCGGATTGATCTGAGCGACGCCCAATTCAATTACGACATCGTGCCGGAAGCCTTTCAAATGCAACAACCACAAGACGCTCAATTTGTTGCAGAATTTCAACCGACAGAAATTATTTCGTCCGACGAAAAGAAACCGGAAAATCCGCTTGCCGTTTTGTCGCCAATGCGGGAAGAACATCGAAAAGAACTTCGATTTATGGTTGAAAACGATTATTACGCAACACGTCCGCCCGAATCGACCATGTTGCCGGACAAAGAATTGACGCAGGCAACTCCGCCAAAATCGCCAACAACTTTTACGCTTCAAGAACTTTGGAAACAACCGCTCACCGGCGCCGGTAATATTACCGTAATGACTCCGTCTCCAACAACTTCCGCTATTCCCGCTAGCACTTCCAAAACAGCAAGCGAAAAGAATTTGGATTCGGGGATTCGGTTGCTTGTTCCTTGCGAGGGCAATTTTTTGGCTCGTTTCGATTTGTCGGGAAAACTGTTGCACAAACACAAACCGGAAGGGTTGCACAACGACGAACTGTTGACTTTGGTTCGGACGGGAACGGATAAAAACGGAAAACGTTCTATTGGAATTTCGTCGATTGGTGGTAAGGCGGTGCATGTTTTTGATGATTTGTTGAAGCCGATTTTTTCGTATTCGCCTGATGCGGCTGAAGGGTTGAAGTGGGGAGTTGCTGATTTTCGGTTTATTGATTTTCACGACGACAACACCCCGGCAATCATTATTAGTGTGATTGCGTTGGATGACGGTAACGATTCGGTTCGGGCGATTGATGCGCAAGGAAAAGAAATCTGGAAAGATAATTCAATTATGTCGCCGTTTCAAGTCGATTCGTTCCAATTTGACGGCAAACGTGAAATTTTGTGTCTGGAAACTCAGAAACAACAAAGTTTGATTTCGCTCTACGATTTGCAGGGAAAACGTCTTGCTTCACCAAAACCGGAAGATGGACGACAAATTTTGTGGTTTAAAGTTGCGGATATTGACGGAGACGGTGTTTCGGAAATTGGTGTTCTTCATGCGGACGAAACAGAAAAAGATGTTCGGTTTGCTTTTTGGGACAAAAATATTGGTTTCCGTTGGAATCAACCGTTGCCAAGTGGCGAATATCAAAAATCAATTGAACAGATTATTACCGGCAATATTGTAGGCGATGCGGTTCAGGAGTGGATTCTTCCGTTGCCGAATGGTACGGTGTTGATTTTTGACCAAAACGGTAACACGCTTGATTCCTTTTCCTTCGGTAAATTTTTAACCGGTTTGGCGGTGGTGGTTTCCGACAACAACCAACGTATTCTTATTGTTGCCGATAATGAATCCGTAACCGCTTTTGCTGTTACGGACAAACCGTAGTGTTACGGGAAAATCGTCAACTTGTCGGATGTGACGGAATTTCGGAAGTTGTTGTATTGATGGTAACGGTTGTGAATGGGGTGTTGATGTTTTGTGGCGAAGGTTCCTGTTGTACTGACTTGCCTGAAAACAAAAACAACTGTTCGCAATCATTTTTGGTAAGTTTTTTTTTCAATTCTCAATTTTAATTTATTAACACTAGGCGTGAGTTCTAGTTACTGAAACGATGGCTTGGACTACTGATCGAATTATTGTTGTTCCGCTTGATCTGTCGGAATTTTCGTTGAAGGCGTTGGATGCGGCTCGTCAGTTGGTTGAGGACAAGGCGGCGATTCGCGTGTTGCATATTTTGCCGCAACTGGATACGGCGGAACCGAGTGCGTTCTGGCGACCGGTGGACGACGAAAGTCGGCGATTGCAAACACGAGCGGCAATGAGTGCGTTCCTTCAAGAACACGGTTACGAAAAAATGAATATCACTGTTCGAACCGGCGATCCCGGAACACAAATTGCGTTGTTTGCGGACGACATCAATGCCGGTTTAATTGTGATTCCGTCTCATGGGCGTGGTATGTTGACCAAAATGTTGCTCGGCTCAACAACTGATCGTGTTGTTCACCTTGCTCATTGTCCGGTGCTTGTCCTGAAAGAACGGAAAAAAATGTAATCAATTTTTGCTTCCTGTTACAGATCGGCTGTTTGCTGAAAGATCGCCTACCAAGGTTGATCATAACCGTTCACGTTTTTTGAAAAATTAAATATTCAACAAATGATTTATCATAAAACTTTTCTGTGTATTCTGTGTATTCCGTGTTCAATATTTTTTTCGAACACGGAATACACAGAAAAATCAGGCAAACATAAAATCGTAGCGTGAACGATTACGGTTGATCTTTTAGCAAAAATTCCACTGAATAATGACCTAAAAAAATTTTTTTATTTTCCGGCTTGACAAGTGCCGATGAATCGTGTAATATTTAGAACATAATAAATTCTGTTTTTAAATTTTAACCTTTGGAGACCATTTTTCTATTTGAAGAATAAATTGCCCGAATTTTTGTTCGGGTAAAAACAATAATCGAGTACGTCAACAATATTGATGATCGCTTAGGCGAACTGTGATTTTTTACAAGATCAACGGATTTTCCGTGTAGAAAATTACTGGTAGTATCTTAGAGTTACGTAGCTCCCGCTAGGGGAGCGTCGCGTAAGATACTACTGGGTGTAATTCAGTGTTACATTTTAATTGTAATGC
>JAIRTV010000382.1 GCA_031254675.1 Planctomycetaceae bacterium
TCATAAGGGAATTCTAAATTTTTAGCAATTCCCTTTTCGCATTCCGCAACAATAATCTTGTGCTAATTAATCTTGCACTAATTCTCGCCACAATCGTTTTACAAAATTATTCTCGAATTATTTTGGCGCTAACGTACACACGATACGTTTTTCGGCGCGTTTTGGAGGCGATTCGATTTTGCTAATTTCATCCAGCTCGGCAATCAAATGCTTAAGAACTTTTTCGCCTTCGTCGATATGGGCTAATTCGCGTCCTTTGAATGAAACAGTAATTTGAACTTTGTCTTTATTATTGAGAAATTCGCGTGCTTTATTGATTTTAACCGTGAGATCGTGTTCACCGGTTTTGGGACGAAAACGCACCTCTTTGAGTTTGGATTGATGCGTGTGTTGTTTCGTCAATCTTTTTTTCTGCTGATACCGAAATTTGCCGTAATCCATAATCCGACAAACCGGCGGTTTACTATCGGAAGCGACTTCGACAAGATCAAGTCCTGCTTGACGCGCCATTGCCAACGCCTCCGATGTGTTCAAGATTCCAAGTTGTGCTCCCTCAGCGGAAATCACCCGAACTTGCGAAATGCGAATTGATTCATTGACCCGCTGTTTCCCAAGGTCTCTGTTATCCCTCGGACTGTCCATCCTCCTCAGTGCCATAGATTCTCCTGTAATAATTGTTGATGAAAATTAATTGACTGCCAATTGTTTCTTCCGGTTATTTCGGCAACCAATCCTAACCCTAATAAAATACTTGAAACTTTACAAAAAACAAGACGGTAAAAAAATTCAAACCAAAAATAATTTATTTTTCGTAATATTGTTATCGTACTTGTTTTTTTAATTTCTTTCCTGAAATAAAAAATCGATTCCTTTTTCCGGTTCGGGAATATTGGAACCGTTTGATGTATTTTTTTTCATGGTAATCAAACGGATTGCCAATATTTTTTGTTCCGGTTCTTCGTTGCCGCGGAGAAAAAGTACTCTGCCGAGTCCGGAACAATTTGGAATTGTCGGACCGATTAGAATCCATTGCCCTGGCAAAAGATGTTGTGTTACGGTAAGCGAAACAAACGGCAAGCGTGGTCGTCCGTTTTCTGAAACCATGATGGCGGAATGAATACGAATATGTCGTTCAACGGTTCCGTGTTCTAATTCCGGTACGATATCAAATTGAACGGTTCCGTTATTTTGGTTACGGGCATTGACGCAAATCAACCCCAACGCCTCTTTATAAGTTTGTCCGCAAAACTGACCGTTTTCACGCCAAAAGCGAGACAATTCCGGCACTGGATCTTCAAACGCTTTCAACGAGGCACGCATATCCGGTAACAAATTGCGATATTGTCGTGTTACGGGCGGATCGTGTGGTATTTCGGCGACGGAAACTTCCTGAAAATCGCCAAATGTTGCTATATTTCCGGTTTTTGCGTTCCCCGTAACGTGAATCAATCGCGACAATGACGGCGTAAGAAGATCGCCCAAAACACCAATACGAATTCCTTGTTCTGTTAATTCGCGGCGAAGTGACGGAGCGATCATTTGTTCATCGACTTCTAACCAGAGTTGCCGAACCAATTCTTGTTGTTGTGGAGTGGTGCGAATCGTAAATATTTCAATCCCAACAGAATCGGATGGAGTTTGTCCTTGTGGTAAAAGAGTCTCGATATTTTGGTTAATTTGTTCCGGTTTTTTGATAAGATGACAAGCGGTTCCGAAAATCAGAATAAACGTCATAAGAACGCTTATTGCCGACGGATAGTTCAATTGACATATTGACCGAGACGGTAATTGGAGGAGTAAGCGGTATTTTCGGTTCTGATATTTTTTTTCTGAGAGCCCCATATTTGTTGATTGAAGTTGCAATAAATTCGGCGACAATAATGAGCAGGATTCCTGTGGATGGCGGTACAATTGACCGAAACAAAAAAATAACGATAGAAAACAACTATTTTTGCTTAAAGCGAACCATAACGTTTTTAGAAAAAACCGTCAAGACCGATTACCGTCTTTTATTAGATATTTTCTCTAACTTGACATGACAAAACATTGGTACTGTCCTGAATTTATTGTTTCTTTGTCTTTAAGAATTCAAAACAAGGCATAAGGTGGGTGATGTTGTTTCAGGTGGGTAATGTTGCCTCAAAGGTGGGTGATGTTTCGCCGAAACATCACGTCGGCGATAGCCGACTAGCCCCTGTATTTGGACAGTAATTTGTGTTGCCGAGCGGTTTGGAATCTGATTGCCAGCCGAACAAAGGGGCAGAATTGCCTAACGGCAATGCGACCGTGGATGAAAATCCTTCGGCGAAAGGTCGCCCACCAAATAGACATTGGCGACAACCGACTTGTCTCTTGTGAACAGTAGGACTTTTTTAGTGTAAGTTAGTCAACAGAAAACTATTTTAGAGGGATTTCGGTGAAATATAATTGTCCGTCACGGAACAATTCGATTTCGACGGTTCCTTTGGGAGTTTTGAATGTATGCCAATAGGTGGCAACATACCGAACATCGTTTTGTGACGTGGTTACCCATTCGTGAATTCCAACAATCACATCACCCGGCATAATGTTGGTTTTTGCCATGAGACTGCCTTCCCGAACCGCCTTCACCATTACACCGCCATGAGGACGATCCGTCAAATATTTGGAAAACATTCGTTTATACTCTTCTAAAAGCATCGGAGTATATCGAAATCCCAACGTGTCCCAAACAAGATCGTCAAGATTGGGTTTTGCTTGAACTGCCGTTTTGGGAGCAAATCCCGCTCCCATCGGTTTGGGCATGTTAATGTTACCACGCGATCGGGATATTCCTTGAGCGAATTGATCCTCACGTGGCTGTCCCAACGAAACGGCAACATCAAACGTTTCCGAATTTCGCTGAACCGAAAACGCAATATCATCCCTAAATTTAAGATCAATCAACGCACGGGAAAAATCAAGTTTATTGGAAATCGTGTATTGACCAATTCCTTTAATAATATCGCCTTTTTCAATTCCGGCTTCGGC
>JAIRTV010000392.1 GCA_031254675.1 Planctomycetaceae bacterium
TTGGTTTTTTCGAGTTCGATGTTGAATTGAACGGTTTGAAATTGGGGCGTGTCAATGGCAAAACCATCCGATGTCGGTTGTTTGGTTTTCCAATACACAACCGCCAAAAATGAAACTCGCGCCAACGGTGGAGACATAAACCGATTGACTTCAAATTTCAGGTTGCGAAATTTGGCACTGGTAAGATGATAATTGCCCATGTAAAGCCGCGCAATACCACGTGTTCCTTCGGCTTTGGGCGAAATGAACGTCAACACACCGTCCAAATCATCTTGTTCGAGTTCGGACGCCAAATGATTCAACATACGTGCAATTGATTTCCTATCCGTGTCCACTCCATAGTAAAGAACCACGCCCAAAACCAACACCAAAATCGTCACACCAACAACAATCATGAATGTCCGTCCACGCGGATCGTATTGATAAAAGAAATAACCAATCACAGCAACCACAAGGGTTAAACCGATCCAAATCCAAAGACTATCCAAAAAAATCGACATCTGTAGTAGTTAAGAGTTAATAGTGAAAAATTAAGAGTAATCGTTAATCAATAGAAGACGAAATTTTACAACAATCTGTTTGGGCTTTCTATCCCCTACTCCCTACTTCTTGCGGAATCAGGTATATTGGAGCGAATAATTAAACCTTGATTTTGTATTGTTGTTCCTTATTTTTTGATTATGTCTGAATCGCCACTTTCTATTTTGGTTATAGACGATGACGAAAACCATGCGGATGTTGTGGTTGCGAGTCTGGAAAAACTGGGTGCGGATTGTGTGATTGCGTATTCGCAACACGATGCGTTGGAAAATATCCAATCCCGTTATTTTGACGTGATTATCACCGATCTCATGTTGGAACATCAAGACAGTGGTATTGAAATTCTCAAAGCCGTGAAGCAAGTGTCCGAAGAAACCGAAATTATTGTTGTTACTGGTCATAATTCGGTCAAGGTTGCGGTGGAAGCAATGCGGCAAGGTGCGTTCAACTATTTGCAAAAACCGCTGGATTTACAGCAACTCCGAACAATTACAGAACGAGCAGGCGAAAGTTCCCGATTACGCCGTATCAACCGCGAACTCACACAACGGCTTGATGAAAAATTCGGTTTTACGGGAGTTCTCGGCAATAGCCCCGAAATGCTCGCCGTTATCGAACGTCTTAAACGTATCGCATCAACCGACGCCTCCGTCTTAATTCAAGGCGAAACCGGAACCGGTAAAGAACTCTTCGCCCAATCAATTCATCAAAATAGCCCACGAAAAAATAAACCATTCGTCGCCCTAAATTGCGGGGCGTTGAGCGAACATATTTTAGAAAGCGAATTGTTCGGACATATCAAAGGAGCGTTTACGGATGCGTCGTCAGATCGACTCGGGAAATTCGAATACGCAAACGGCGGAACAATTTTTCTGGATGAAGTTGGGGATATGCCAATGCCCACGCAAATCAAATTGTTGCGTGTTCTCGAAAACAGCGAAGTTACACGGGTCGGCTCCAACGCCACCATCAAAATCAATGTGCGGATTCTCTCAGCAACCAACCGAAATCTCGAAGACGCAATTGTGTCCGGAACTTTTCGGCAAGATTTATATCATCGGCTCAAAGTAGTAACAATTCGAATTCCGCCGCTTCGTGATCGTTCGGCGGATATTCCGGTTTTGTTGGATCATTTTCTCAAACAGTTTGCGAAACGCTACGGAAAAACAATCAAAGGAGTAACATCGGCGGCACGGAAAATCTTGTTCAATTTCGATTGGCCTGGCAATGTTCGTCAACTTCGCAATGTTGCGGAAAGTATGATTGTGGTTGATTATGATGGTCTGATTGACCAAGATGATTTACCGGAAGAAATTGGCGGCATTTTGACTTTGCCTCATCTTCACGCAACCGAATCGCCAATACCGGATAAAACATGGAGTATTGAGGCGTCGCGTGGTCTTCGAGAACTTGTCGGCAAACCGCTCACCGAAATCGAACGGCTGTTTATTCTCGAAACGCTTCAATCTGTTGCCGGCAACCGCGAAGAAGCCGCTCAAATCCTCGGCATCGGAGAACGAACTCTCTACCGGAAAATCAAAGAATACGGAATCTAAAACGTATCTCGCGTCTAAATTTTTGCAACACAAAACACGCAGAATACACGGAAAAATTAAAAAAAATTTCGGTGCATTCTGTGTTTTCCGTGTTCAAATGAAATCGTCATCAAAATAAGTATTAAAGTGAAATACATTGTATTGGGAAGAGGTTGAGGAGAAAGTCGATTATTAAGCAACAGATCGTGCTATGCGGTATAATCGTTAAAGTTTTCCTAATTATCCAGATCGATTATGCCGATTATAAGGATAATGATTTGTTCTTTGTTTCTAAATTTATTGAACTGGAAAATTTTTGGAAAACCAAAATGCCTACTTTCAAAAAAATTCTGTCTGTCGTTTTTTTCGTTTTAGCGTTAACGGTTGTCGTTCCGTCAGCGAGTCCGATTGATTTGTTCAAAAACATTTTTGACTTTAACAAAAATGTTGAAGCCGACCCCAATAAGGAATATCGTTTGTCGGAGTTGAATGGTCCGACAATGATTTTAGTAACAACGTTTTCCGGTCTCAATGGTCGCCGCGATGCCAATGCTCTTGTTTACGAATTGCGAAAGAATTATAAGTACAAGGCTTATGTTCACGAACAAACGTTTGTCCATGACTTGAAAAAAGAAACAAAACAACCACAGAATCCTTACGCACGACCATTGAAGTATCAAAAAACCGGATCACAATCAGCGTATGCGGTTTTGGTAGGTGATTTCCAATCTTTTGACGATCTTGACTTTCAAAAAACACTCAAAGAAATCAAACAATCTTATCCTGAGTGTATGAAAACGGGACAGCAAACCTCTCAGAATTACAAAATTTGGCGCGACAATAGAGCCGCCGCCAATGGGAAGGGACCGCTTTATATGGCGTTTGGCGTGGTCAACCCGATGTTGCCACCGGAGAACCAACGCGGAAGTGTTGACAAACTGGTTGCGAGTCTCAATTCCGTATCACCTTATTCGCTTCTGAAATGCCCACGACGTTATACGGTTCGCGTGGCAACATTTACCGGAAAAATTATTATTCGGCAGGATGAAATCAAAGAAATCGAATCCGGTAGAAAACCGTTTTCGGTTGGCAAAACATCAGAATTGGAAATTGCCGGCAAAGCGGCAACAAAACTCTGCAATGTGTTACGAGAACAAGGTCTGGAAGCCTACGAATTTCATGATCGTTTTGCCAGTTTTGTAACGATTGGAAGTTTTGATTCGTATGGTCAAGAACTTGCGAATGGCATGATCCAACTTCATCCTGAAATTGCTCAAATTATGGAACGATTTCAGGGTAAACCGGCAACACAAGGAGTACAACCGGGAACGATTGCACACGAACCGGTACGAATTGCCGGAATCGAATGTGATATACAACCAATGATTATCGAAGTTCCACGACAAGAACGTTACGCATCGCGTTGATCGACAATTTATCGAACGTAAATATAATCATTATTTTCGTTGCATAACTGCAACAAAAAATAATCCGCCCCCGTTATTTCAAAACACTTTCGCCAATCTCTTAAACCTTGACGTGAACGAAGTTACGTTATTTGGGTGATCAATCTGTGGATTATTATTTTGCCGATGCGGTTGTGGTCTGTTTGGAATGACTTCTAAAATGGGAAATAATCGGAATTTATTCTTGTAAAACAGTTTTCAACATGTTATAATTTTCTAGTTGTTTTTATGAGATTCTTGACGAGATATTTTCAGAAACGGTAATAACCAGTTGACTTCTCCAAAGATTCAATACTATTCAATACAATGTTCAACCTACAATATGTCCCATGTATCGGATAAGAAAATCGAATCAATTATTGACTCAATTAAACCGAAAAACATTAAGCTTCGAGATTTTGGAAAATCGTGAACTTCTTTCGGCAAATACTATTATTCAAAACGTT
>JAIRTV010000411.1 GCA_031254675.1 Planctomycetaceae bacterium
ACGATTTGAAAAAGAAATCATTTTTCTATAAGGTGAATACCTTCCATTATAATGGTTCTGCTGATGCTGATTTTGCGTTTTTAGGGCGGCGTGAACCGAGTCGTCATATTTTGAATTACGAAATTAAAACATTTCCTTACAATGATTCTTTGCCGCATAAGTTAAACGAGCATGGTTATCAATCCTATTCGTTTCATAATAACAACCGCTTATACTTCAACCGATATTACGCATTTCAAAAAATGGGTTTCACCGAAATCAATTTTATTGAAGAGATGAAAGAAAAGTATAATCTTCAAATGAGCAGATCGAATATCGGTTGGAATACTGTGCATGATGATGTTTTGTTCCGTATTGTTTCGGAAAATGTTTGTGCGGAGCAAGAGAAGAGTTTTTTCTTTGTTATTACTCTTTTTGGGCATGTTCCATTTACGGCAATTACAGAAACAGATATTTTTCCTAATCCTACAACTTTAACGCATTATTATGTTAATTCGGTTCATGTTTTGGACAAGCAATTCCGCGCCCTTTACGAATCTCTCCCCGCAGGAACAATGGTAATTGTCTATGGTGACCATTCGTCAAATATTAACAGCAAAGAATATACATCACGTCATTCAGATGGAAATTACACACCTTGTATAATTTCCATTGTCGGTGAATCAATCGCTAGCCGACAAAAAACCGATCCTACCTTCGCGCTAAGTGGTCAATTGTCATTGGTTGACATCGCCAATTATCTTCAGAACCGAATCCAAGAATAAACATTGCTCAAATATAATAAAGAATAAATTGTTTTCACACATAATAATCATAATCAAACTTGGTACTTTAAAATTTCAAAACTTTAAAAAAGAACAATTGTTAGCGTTATAAAGTATAAATTTAAAACAATTTCACACTTACAAGGATTAAAATGATGACAATATTTTATTTTTTGATTGATTTTCGGACAAATATTTTCTTTGCCATGATATTGACAACTATTTTTGTGTCGAATTTGCTGGCGAATGATTTTGGTTATCCGAAACCGAAACGTTTGGAGCAACAAGAAGAATATTTCGGTACAACCGTTGCGGATCCTTATCGTTGGATGGAAACAAACGACACGCCCGAATTAACCGCTTGGATCAACGCGGAAAATCAATTAACCGAAAAATATCTTAACGCTATTCCATTTCGCAACGATATTCAAAAACGATTGACGGAGGTGGTCAATTATCCTAAATATTCGTTACCTTGGAATCGGACGGGCAAACGGTTTTTCTTTAAAAACGACGGGTTACAAAATCAATCGGTGTTGTATATTCTTGATACGCCGGAATCAAAACCGCGAGTTTTACTTGATCCCAACAAATTGTCCAATGATGGAACGGTTAGTTTGCAAAATGCGGTTGTTTCTAAAGACGGAATTTATCTTGCGTACTCTCTGGCTCGGAGTGGGTCGGATTGGAAGGAAATAAACGTTTTGAAAATTGATTCGGGCGAAAAGTTGCCGGATCAACTCAATTGGGTGAAATTTTCCGATATTGCGTGGCATGGTAGCGGTTTTTATTATAGTCGTTACGATGCTCCGCCGGAAGAAAAAAAACTAACGGCAAAAAATGAAAATCATAAAATTTTCTTTCATCAACTCGGTACCGACCAACAAGAAGATTTATTGATTCGGGAAGACCGCGAACACCCGCTCCGAAATCGTAACGCAATAACCGATCAGGAACAACAGTATCTTTTTGTGTACGAAAATGAATCGACTTACGGTAACACGTTGGAATTCAAGAATCTTACCCAACCCGGCGCACTATTTCAAACAATCGTTTCTGATTTTCAGTCGGAGCAAGAAGTTGTTACGGTTTTGCATGATATGTTTTATTTGTTGACAGATCGAAACGCATCGAATAAACGATTTGTTGCGGTTGATCCGAAAAAACCACAGCCGGAATATTGGCTCGATATTATTCCCGAATCCGATTCTTTGCTTCAACATGTTGTGTGCATTGGTGGTAAATTTATCGCAACTTATTTGAAAGACGCCTCCAATATTGTGTACGTTTATGATGTAACGGGCAAAAGGCTTCGTGAAATCGAACTGCCGACACTTGGAATTGCCGGTTTTTCCGGTAATAAAGACGAAACGGAATTTTTTCAGTCGTTTACTTCGTATCTTTATCCGACGGTTGTTTATCGATGTGATATTGAAACCGGCGAATGTTCTGAGTTATTTCCGTCCGATATTGATTTCAAGCCGGAAAATTATGTTACAGAGCGAGTCTGGTACGAAAATTCCGAAAAAAACAAAGTCCCCATGTTTTTAACGTATAAAAAAGGAATCGTACGAAATGGTCATAATCCGGTTTTATTGTACGGTTATGGTGGTTTCAATATTAGTGTTAGTCCGGCGTTTTCAGCGTATCGGTTACCATTTTTGGAACACGGTGGCATTTTTGCGCATGTTGTGTTGCGTGGCGGCGGTGAATACGGCGAAAACTGGCATCAAGCCGGTACGAAGTTACAGAAACAAAATGTATTCGACGATTTTGCAGCGGCGGCAACATTTTTGATCAACGAACAATACACTTCGCCGCAAAAGTTAGCAATTCAGGGCGGTTCCAACGGTGGTTTGTTGGTGGGTGCGTCGGTAACACAACACCCCGAACTTTTCAGAGCTGCGGTGATCCAAGTGGGAGTTCTTGATATGTTACGTTATCACAAATTCACTATCGGTTGGGCATGGGCAACCGATTACGGAACCAGCGAAGAAAGTAAAGAAATGTTTGAATATTTGTTTCGATATTCTCCGTTGCACAATATTAAATCCGGTGTTGACTATCCGGCTATTTTAGTAACAACATCCGATCATGATGATCGTGTGGTTCCGGCGCATTCGTTCAAATTCACTGCGGAAATGCAAGCGAAAAGTTCGAGTAACAATCCTGTGTTGATCCGAATTGAGACCAAAGCCGGACACGGTGCCGGTAAACCTGTTAGTAAACGAATTGAAGAATCCGCTGATATTTGGACGTTTATTATGGATCAACTCGGTATGAAATGGTAAACACATACGTATCAATTTGAAAACGCTAAGAAAAATTTTCGTAAATAAATCAAACAAATAAGGGGCGAGTGCAAGCGGAATTGATGTGCTTACGTGTGTTTAAAACGTCATTTTGGGTACGTCAATTTCGCTTGCACTCAACCAATTAAAAGATAGACAACTTTTTTCCGAAAGATTACCTGCCAAAATTCCGAAAATTTTTTAAAAGTGAAAATACCTCTTGACATTTTAACCGTTTAATATAAACTATGAGACTTAATCAATCGTGTTGCGTTTATTTTGCCGTGTTGTTTTTCGGCGAACGTAGTGCGATAGTTTTGATAAAAACTTATAAATAAGGAGAATGACGATGAAAAATTTCGTAAAATGTTTGGTCGGACTTTGGGCAATGTTTTGGGCGAAAAGTCAAATGTTAAACTTGATAAATTGCGTAAAACAGGGGGGGGGGGGCTAGATGGAATAAAATGTTAAGAATAGATAATGAAAAGTGTTCGATTCTTCGACGTTATTCTACAAAATTCTCGACTCTTTCATATTCTTTGCGATTCGGCTTTACGTTAGTCGAACTTCTTGTGGTGATTGCGATTATTGGTGTGTTAATTGCTCTTCTGTTGCCAGCCATTCAAGCCGCACGCGAGGCGGCAAGACGTTCACAATGTACAAACCATCTTAACCCGAAGTTCCGAGCGAAAAGGGGTTATTTTTCGTTGTAACTCTCTACATATTCGGGAGATAGGTTGAATTTAGTTGTAAGATTTGTAGGCAGATTCAAAAATTCCAAATTGGCTCAATTTGAAACACTATAAGGACTTAACAAAATTTGACGCCGGAACTTCGGATTAACTATATCGATAGCCGACTTTGCCCGCCGTGCAACAGAAGTTCGGATGAAGAGAACGGAAGTTCCGTGGAAAGGAACGGAAGTTTGGATTGAAAGAGCGGAAGCGTACCGGAATTGTCCGTAATCTGAAAAAAATTCTCCGTCTTCCGTGTTCTCCGTTTCCCAATAAAATAAGTCTTCTCTCAAGGAGTAAATGGAATACAGACAACA
>JAIRTV010000459.1 GCA_031254675.1 Planctomycetaceae bacterium
GGAAAATCCTCCTTGAATTTGCGAACCACCTACGGTGGGAAACAAAAAAGTAACAACACAAGAAGGATACCATAACTGCCGCTTTTTCTCCATACCAATTTATCTAAATTAACAACCACACTATGAACGCTAGGAAAAAATCCTTCAAAAATATTTTTCGCTAAAAATGACTTTTATTTCTCACGTTTTTCATACTAATTGCCGAACGTAATGATTCCAAATCAAATAGTCTCTTGAAATCGCCAACATGTTCTACTACGATGAATCCCTTCCGATTTTGGTGATAGTCATGTCCAGTTAAGATTCCAGTAATCGTCAAAATAATCTGTTGCGAATATCTAAAACACCCGCATTATAACTGGACTCTTGCAAATTTTATAACTAGTTATATCAAAAGAACTTATAATCCAATTTTGCTCAATTTTTGCACATTATAAAAAAAGACAATCATTATTGAAACGATATTTGTAAAACCTTTGATATTTCAACATATTGATTTTTAGAACAAATTTTATAAACACAATATACGATACAATAATATGGCAAAATCGGTTAATTTCAATGTTTCAAACCCTTTGATTTACAGTGTGAAACACAACTTTGCCAAAGTCCAGTTTCAAAGTAAAATAACAGGAATTGCCGTGTTAAAGTTATTTTGAGTTCCCAAAAGAGACGCCGATCGAATCTGTCTAGAATGTTTGTATAACCATCTGGAAAACGCAACACTCGTGAATTTTATTTATGAATACTGAAATTCAAGAATAAAATCTCAAGAAAATCGCGCGGAATCATGTTTTTGAAACAATTGATATTTTTTCGTTGTCATAGGCGATTTTCAAAAAAAACGAACAATTGAGAGACTCGCATCGACATGGATAATCTGTATAATTAGATTCAATTTACTGTCTGAAACGTCGTTTTTCGTTCCACTTCTACAATCATGGAGAATTTTTTATGAAAAAATTGATGACCAATTTTACAAGCAAGACAATTTATTTTGGCTTCTGTTTTCTATTTGTTTGTTCTTTTTTTCCGTTGGCGGAAGCGGCGCAGAATGTGCTTTCTCCTGAAGAAAGAGCAGAAGGATTCCAACTTCTCTTTGACGGAAAACACCTTTCGCCAAAGATATGGCAAAGTGCGATTGACGGTTACTTGGTTAAAAACGGGGCGATTGTTTGCCGTTGTCCTAAAGGGGTGAATTTGTTGACGGCAAAAGAGTACGGTGATTTTGTGCTGCGTTTCGAATTTTTACTGCCGCCAGGCGGAAATAACGGGGTTGGTATTCGTGCCGAATCACCGAAAAAAGATGCGGTTTATCACGGCATGGAAATTCAAATACTTGATAACAATGCCAAAGAATATAAGAAATTGAAACCGTATCAATCACATGGTTCGATTTATGGAGTTGTTCCAGCAAAACGTAACGCAGAAAAAAATGATTATCTCAAACCAATAGGAGAATGGAATGTCGAAGAAATTACCGCGTCCGGTTCGAAAATCAAAGTTGTTTTGAATGACGAAACAATTATTGACGCGGATATTTCCGAGTTCAAAGATAAATCGACACCGGACGGCAAAGCCCATCCCGGACTGCATCGTGAAAAAGGTTTTCTGGGATTTCTTGGTCATGGTTATCCGGTTTGTTTTCGTAATATTCGAGTCAAAGAACTAAATGTTTTGACCGAGAAAGAGAAAAGAGAAGGTTTTCAACTGCTTTTTGACGGCAAAACGATTTCGCCGGAGATTTGGAAAAACGATATTCAAGGTTATCCGGTTGAGAACGGCGAAATTGTGTGCCGAAAAGGTGGGACATTGGCAACACTTAAAGAGTATGGTGATTTTGATTTTCGTTTTGAATTTTTGCTTCCGCCTGGCGGCAACAGCGGTATTATGGTTCGTGGCGGTACGGAAATTCAGGTTCTTGATCATTTTCACGAACGCTATAAAGACTTAAAACCGTATCAATATCATGGTTCGATTTATTATTCGGTTCCGTCGAAACGGGTTCCTGAGAAGAACGATTTTCACAGACCGGTGGGACAATGGAATTACGAAGAGATTATTGTACGCGGCACACAGTTCAAGGTGATCTTGAACAACGAAACCATTCTTGAAGCCGATGTTGCGGAACTCAAAGGCAAACCGTCCATGGACGGCAAGGAACATCCTGAGTTACAAAATCTCAACGGTTCTCTTGGATTTCTTGGTCATGAAGATCCGGTTCGGTTTCGCAATATTCGTGTCAAAGAATTACAAAAATAAAAAACGCTCTCCATTGTTGTCCTGCGAGGAGATTCATGTTATTAGCCGTAAGCTTTCGCCTACGGTTAAGACGACACTTGATTGGTTTTGCAATTCTTCCAACCGACAGTTAATATTACAATTTCTGAGGTTCTTTTCCAGAAAGATCAAGACCGTCTTGCAATTCAATTTTTTTCATTAGTTTTATCTAACATTAATATCCATGCATCATCTGGAATAGGGAAGAGTGGTTACTTGTTTGCGAATGTGGGACATTTATTTTGGTGTTTCTTCGTTTGATGTTCTGGTGGTGTTATTTGTTTTTTCGTTTCCGTTGTTGGCGGCGTTGTCAATAAAAGAGGTAAGCGGTTCGCCATTGCCGATTCGTTGCAAAATGTCGCAAAGATCTTTGAGTTCTTCTTCATCTTGCATGGTGTATAAAATTTCACCGCGATTTTTTTCCTCCATTGCCAACAACATTGTCAAAACACGTTGGATTGCTCCGTCTTTGAGAAGACGACGAATGACTTCTTTGGCTTGTGCCGGCTCCATATTTTCAAGCAACCGCGTTTCTTCTGCCAACCCTGCTTCGCCGGCTTTCTTTTTTTCTTCCGCGAGTCTTTTTTCAAACGCTTTAATTAGGGAATCGTTTTGGGGTTCGGGTTTTGTTTCCGGCGTGGGAGCTTCAACCGGCGGCGGAGAGAGGACTGCAATTGTTTTTTCAACAGACTCGCGTTGAAATTCCTCTTCCCGAGTTCGTTTGGCACGATGCTCCAAAACTTCCTCGTAACTCATTGCCGCAATTCGATCTTCGACCGCCTGGTGAATATCGGCAATCTCAAACCCTTGAGCCACAGCAAGCATTTTTATCCATTTTGCGTGGTCGATCTGCCACGCATATTTCAAGTAAGCGCCCAAAATAACCGCCGCCAAAAACATACTCGTACAACCATAAAGCGCCAATGTTCCTGTCATTTTCAATAGTTTATCCAACATTT
This sequence comes from Planctomycetaceae bacterium, assembly GCA_031254675.1. Taxonomy (GTDB): domain Bacteria; phylum Planctomycetota; class Planctomycetia; order Pirellulales; family Thermoguttaceae; genus WRKP01. Next base: position 3,240 of record JAIRTV010000459.1, read on the forward strand.
GCCCTTACCCGATGCCTTTATCCTAAAAATTTTTTCAATGATTGCTCTTGTTCTGATTTTGCGAAACGCATGAGACAACCCATTCGTACCAAGACAAAATCAACTCAAACCGCTAGTGTAAGCCAACACTTCCAACATGATTATTTTATCACCTCATCAAGATTAGAGGCAAGTACCCATCATTTTTCGACAAAATAGACCTTTTCTGTAAGCGTTCGCGGTCATTGTCTCTAATGACAATGACCATTGTTCTGCGAATGACCAAGAGACGGGAAGTACCGAACAGACGAAAAAACTAGAAAAAAAGAATATCAGTTTTGATGAAAATTCTTGACGATTTGACCACCGCAAACAAAAACCAAATGAGTTGTTCGGGAACCCGAATGAGGGGATCTAAGAACATCATTCCTCTTTCGATATTATTAAGTCAGAGAAAAAGGTCTGATAGTAAAATCATCCATCTTAACAAAACACATAAGAATTCCGAACTGATTGAGTTTCCTATGATCTCAAAGGTAACCACTTACAAAAAATTGAGGGTTGGTGTTGACGGGTATTTTGCGTTTTGCTAATATGATCATTGTTCACTTGGGATGAGTTGCAACTCCAGAAACGATTCATCGCAGAACAAAACAAATTAATTGAAAAATTGAAGAAGAAATTGACCAACAACCAAAAACAAAAATTTGGTAATATTGCGGCAATATTTTATCGGACTGATTTTATCGGACAGCGAATCCCGATTTTTTTCAACTAGAACATGGAACACTTTCAACAGTAACGGTATTTCTTGTTACTATAACAGAAACCTCAAAACCATTTTAATGACTATGACACAAAACATTTTGTTTACATTTTTTGCTGTATCAATTTTTTTGGCAACAATTTTTCCAATAGCAATGGTTGTTGCGCAACAGGATGATTTTAAGGCTGTTGCGATTAATGAAATTGTTCGCGATATGGACGCGAAAATTTTTGCATCGGCAGATTCTGCAACGGTTAAAAAGTATTTACCGACGGGTGGTGCGTCGTCAAGTATGTCGTCCTTCGTTCTTTTTGCGGGCGATGATGTTGTGTTGATTGATGCGGGGCTTGGCGGTTCTCAATGGGTCAAAGCGTTGAGTGATCTTGGTGTCGAACCGGAAAAAATCAAATTGATTCTGTTGACTCACATGCACAGCGATCATATTGGCGGTTTGCTGAACGGCAATAGCCGACGTTTTCCCAATGCCGTGATTTTGAGTTCGAAATTGGAGTACGATTATTGGCTTCCCCAGAACGGCAAAGCCAGAAATGCCCAACTCGAAAAAATCAAAACAGTTTACGGTAATGATTTTTCAAAAACGTTTGAATTTGACGAACAAGTTTTCGAGAATGCTTTGATCAAGATTAAGGCTCTTAATGCGGTTGGTCATACGCCGGGTCATACGGTATTTTTGGTGGAATCATTGAAGAGTCGGTTATTGATTGTTGGCGATTTACTTCATGCGGCGGCGTTACAATTTCCCGCTCCTGATATTTGTTCCAGTTACGATATGGAGCCGAAAGCCACCGTAGCGTCACGAAAACGTATTCTGGATTTTGCTGTTAAGCAAAATATTCTGATTGGAGGAATGCATTTCCCTGTTCCCAATATCGGTACCGTCAAAAGTAATACTCAAGGCGGTTACGAATTTTTTCCTGTGAAATAAAATATCCGATTATTTTATTTCACGTTTTGAGTGGATTCTATTGTTATTCCTGCTGATGTTGTACGCGCCGTGTGGTACGAGTTGTGTTAATAGTTTTAAAACAGATACACAAATCCACATCCGGCTGAAAATTGTTCACGTTTATTGCTGCGATTAAATGGACGTGAGTCTGCCGCATAATCGTAACGAAGTTCGGGTCGGATATTGAGACGGCGGTACGGTGTCCAATTCATCCCAAGTGTTACACTGTACAGATCGCCAATGTAATTGCCGGTAAACGGTCGTGAAAAACCGGAATCGTCCATCCATTGATTAGCGTGAATTTGATCAAACCGAAGCCCAATTTTCCAATATCGATCAATCCGAAACGTTAAATAATGCGCTGTACCAAAATAAGTTGCGTCCGAAGCCGTGCGTTTACCGTTACGGCTTCCAAGATTCCATTGGAATGTGTAATACCAACGCGGCGAAATCATCCAGTTCACCGCAAACGTATGTTGAAATATCGTACCGCCTTGATGATATTCGCCGTTTTTGTAACGACCATTGCCAAGACTGGCGGCATAGGTTGTGTACCAAACGGAAATCGACGGAATCGGACGCCAGTAGATACCGCCAAGAAAACCATGATCGCCAAAATCATTACGGAAACTATTGTCTGCTCCCTGAACATAGCCCAAATTAAACCAGAGATTCGGTTTGTAACGATATTCTGCCAAAACGCCGCTGTGTGTTTGCGGTTCGGTGTAAAATAAGTTGGAATGACTGTAAAATGTTGTTTTGGACGCTTCGAGTTGTTCCACTCCGAGAAGTGTTTCAAATTTACCAATTTTGAACGACCAATTCCGATATCCCAACAATCCGTAAATTTGCGGTACTGAAACATAATAATCACGAGCATGCCCTCGATAGTCAAACGAAGCATCGCCGTAACTTTGCGATAACCACGCATCACTGCCAAACAGAAAATCCGTTTTAAATCCCCAATCAAAACCACGACGTGTATCAATATCTCGTTTTAAACCGATCCAAAGTTGGTTGAGCATTGGATTTGCCGACTGAACATTGCCAAGCAACGCGGAATTGCCGGTGTTCGGAATTTGATAATCTTCACGATGTCCATCTCGCGATATTGTACTGAAATGTTGGTTTGTGTTTCCTTCGCTGTTGAAATAGAATCCGCCTTCAACCCAACCATAAAATTGAAGACGTTTCCAAAACAAAAATATTTCTGCACAAGAAACGGGTTGATGCTGTTGATGTAATTCGTTACGTGGATTAACAAAAACCTGTCGATCCAGACAACTAGGCGAATCAAGATGCCGCGCAATATAACCCGGTATCGAATAAGTTGTTGTTGCGCTGAATTGTTCTGACCGAAGTTCTCCGGCACAGACGACAAACAAAACATACAAAAAACAAAAAGTCAATGTTTTTTTCACGGTAATTCTCCTTTCGGAAAAAAGGGGGGGATGGATAATAAAGGTACTCCCGTTACCGTAAAAAAAACGGCAACGGACTGTCTCAACAGGCAATCCATTGCCGTAACTCTTTTCATAAACTGAAACTAATTCAACTGAAACACATTCGAAATGTTGTCACTTTCTATTGTCGGTTAATGTAATATTATTTTCTTTTTGCGTAAATTGTTGTGTTAAAGGACAAAATAAAAATTACGTAAACTTCAAACGAAATTCTTAAAACGAAATAACTCCGGTAATTCCGCCGGAAAACTGATCACGATTTTCGCCGCGATTAAACGGTTTTTCTCCGGCATTTTTATTCGCACTATAATCGTATCGAATTTCTGGTCGAATACTGATATTGGCGTACGGCTTCCAATTGACGCAAAACGTGTATTCGCTAAGGTCGTTTCCATAACCGAAAATATTATTAAGATTTGCCCATTCTGCGCGAAGACCAACACCTAAACGATCATTGAATTGATAAATCAGATAATTCGCAATACCGTACGTGAAAGAATGACTGCTGTCATTTCTGGTTTTCGTATCGCTATAATTCCACTGAAATCCATAACGTAATTTATTTGAAATATCGTAATTTGCCGCAACCGTATGTAAATAAACATTCGTACCACTGAGACCGTAACGGTTTCCCTCACTATCGCCGACATCACGGTATCCACCGTAACCATTACGATTATACATTACTGCATAAGAGATGTTCAGTTTGTTAGTAAATTGATACGAAATTATTCCGAGAAAACCGTGATCTTCATAAGCGTTTTCGGGGCTACTGTCTGCACCGGCAATGTAACCGGCTCCAAGCGATAACTTTTCATTAGGAACATATTCGAAAAACGCTCCCGAATGTGAATACGGTTCCATCATAAAAATATTGGAATGACTGAAAAAGAAAAAATCGGGTGCGCGGAGTGCTTCATAACCCATAATCGTTTCAAATTTACCGAGTTTGACGGAAAGATTGCCGTAAGCGAGTTGGGCGTACAGTTGCGGAATAGCGGTGTGATAATCGCCGTCCTGCCAACCATAATCGAATTTCGCATCGCTCCAACTTTGGGCAAACCATGCTTCGGGACCGAAATAGCCTTCAACCGCAAATCCCCAATCGAGACCATGTTTTCCGTCCGCTTCCTTTTTAACTCCAAGCCAAACCTGATTCCCCTGAAAGTCCGTCGAATGAACTGTTGAGAGCAAATTACTGTTGCCCGAATTTGGATCAAATTGTGTTACTTTTCTGCCTTTGTAATTAGAACCTCTCGTCCTTGTAACAGTATTGCCGCGATTGTTTGTATAAACACCACCTTGAATCCAGCCGAAAACTTCAATTTCGTTCAAAAATGATTGGTTATGATGTTTATTTTTGAGCGGACGGAATGTCTTCCACAAATCGCCGGAAATCGTGTTACAAGGATCACAATCAATTGCGTCACATGGTTCACATGAGATAATTGAAATGTCCGTATTACGGAGCATAGAATCACGAGGATGTTGTGCGTCGCTTTTGTCGGGAGTTAAAAAAAGCGTCAACACAAAAACAGTAAAAAATAGTAAAATCGATGTAGTTCGTATCATTTTATTAATGTATAAAAGATGGAGGTCAACAAGTGGTCGATTCCCAATTGCCTAATGATACCAATTCGGCAGACAAATATTCTAGGAACAGCAAGTTCTAGAAAAATTTCAGGAATTATTAAAGTTCCCTTACTATAAACGCCATGTATGGAGTAACATGACCGACTAAAAAAGAATCCGCAATCGCTAAGGTCTAGTCAACTGGATTAGGAATCACAGAAAAAATAAATGCTAAAATCGTCACTGTTTGC
>JAIRTV010000403.1 GCA_031254675.1 Planctomycetaceae bacterium
GATACAAAACAACGTTTTCACACTGACCCAAGTACAGGACATTGGCACGAAGGACGATGTTTTCACATATTTACGTGCAATATTGACGGCAGCGAGTTACAACAAATCACCGACGGAACATGGAATGATTTTGATCCGTGTTGGTTGCCGAATGGACGGATGGCGTTTATTACGGAACGACGCGGCGGTTATCTACGTTGCGGGCGGGAATGTCCAACTTACACGTTGTTTGATATGAATCCTGATGGTTCGCAAATTCGTTGCTTGAGTTATCACGAAACAAATGAATGGCAACCAAGCGTAACACATGACGGACGAATTTTGTACACTCGTTGGGATTATCCTGATCGTCATGGTTGCACGGCGCATCACCCTTGGATTACGACGTTGGACGGGCGTGATTCGCGGCATGTTCACGGCAATTTTTCACCGCGTAATAAACGTGCCGATATGGAACTTGATTGCCGAATAATTCCTGATTCGCCAAAATTTGTTGCAACAGCGGCGCCGCATCACGGACAATCTTATGGTTCATTGATTATTGTTGATCCGCGTGTTGAAGATGACGACGCAATGGCACCGGTGAAACGTTTAACGCCGGAAGTTGCGTTTCCTGAAACTCAAGGCGGCTCGCAAGTTTATGGAACACCGTTTCCGCTTTCGGAAAAATATTATTTAGCGGTTGCCGATTTTTCAATAACTGCAAATCACGGTGCGGAATGGCATAACCGAAATTATTGTCGTGGTGATTATGGAATTTATCTTGTTGATGCTTTTGGTAACAAAGAATTGATTTACCGTGATCCTGAAATTGGCTGCAATTCCCCGATTCCGATTTTGCCAAAACCAACGCCGTCCGCGCCGCCGCAACGGATTTCCGCTGACATTGAGCCGCAACCTTATCTCATGCCGTTGCGGGACAAAAACAATGCGTTACCGAAATTGCAAGAAGGAACGGTTTCGATTGTGAATGTTTATCAGGCGTTGCGTCCATTTCCAGAGGGAACGAAACTCAAGGAATTGCGAGTTCTTCAATTGATTCCGATGTCTGTTCCGTCCGGGAGACCACCGCATGAAATCGGTTTCCGCGAACCGACGAGTATGGATTCGGTAGTGATCACGCGATATGTTCTTGGAACTGCTCCAATCGAAGACGATGGTAGTGTTCATTTTACCGTTCCGCCGCGACGTGAATTAATGTTGCAAGTTCTCGACGAAGACGGGTTGGCGGTTCAATCAATGCGGAGTTCGTTTTATTTGCACGATGGCGAAATGCTTTCCTGTAACGGTTGCCATGAGCCAAAAACTTCCGCGTCGCTTCAAACGGCAACCGTCCCGAAAGCGTTTCAACGTTCACCGTCGCAACTGAAACCGGATCATCCCGATGCGAATCCGTTTAGTTACCCGCGACTTGTTCAACCTGTGTTGGACAAAAATTGTGTGTCTTGTCATACTGAAGAACAGGCAAAAGGAACGGCAAATGTTCCCAATCTTGCGAAAGATCCGATCAAAAATAAATGGTACGCTTCGTATAATGAGTTGGTTCCAAAGTACGGTTTTTATTCTTACGGTGAACCGCTTCGGACAATGCCGGGTCAATTCGGGGCGCGACATTCCAATTTGTACAAAATTCTGAAAGCGGGACATTACGATGTGAAGTTGACAACAGAGGAAATGCATCGTTTAACGCTTTGGTTGGATTGCGTATCAATATTTTATGGAGTGTACGAAAAAGAAGGCGGCGAAACACAACTACGCGGCGAAATCGCTTACCCAACATTAGAATAATAAGAATATTTTAGTATTTTTATTTCCGGTTTATTTGAGTTTATAATCCCAATCACTCTAGAGTGTATTCGTAATTGTTATGAAATAGTTTGGCGAAATTTGGCAAACTTACGAATTGTTATTGACGATTTTGTGATTTCATACCCAATTCCAGATACGCTCTAGGAAAATTTGTATTGATTCCCGTTGTTTTCGACCAACATGTTATTTTTAGCAAGATAGCAAAAATTCCCGACGGAATCGAATACGAACGGTGATTTCTTCTTGAGTTTTTTTGGAAACAGTATCTATTTACTCCCGTAGCCCCTGTTCAAACGGTTTTCGTTTGGCTATAATTCTTAAACTATTTTCAATAAATTGAAAATATTAAAAATTTCGCTAATTTGGTTGGCTTGAGACTAATCAAACATAGAACTAAAGACTTTATTAAGGAGGATTTCGTGAGCATCGAAAAATCACAATTACCGTATAAAATTGCCGATATGAACCTCGCCGAATGGGGCAGGAAAGAAATTCAACTCGCCGAAAACGAAATGCCAGGGCTTATGGCGTTGCGGAAAAAATATGCGGCAACACAACCACTTCGAGGTGCAAGAATTGCCGGTTGCCTTCACATGACAATTCAAACCGCTGTTCTCATCGAAACATTGACCGCCTTAGGCGCCAAAGTGACATGGAGTAGTTGTAATAAATTTTCCACACAAGATCACGCCGCTGCCGCTATTGCCGCCACCGGAGTTCCCGTTTACGCCTGGAAAGGTGAAACCGACGACGATTTCAATTGGTGTATTGAGCAAACAGTTATTTTTCCCGACGGCAAACCGCTTAACCTGATTCTTGACGACGGCGGTGATTTGACCGCGTTGCTTCACAAACCGGAATATGCCGAAATTATCAAAAATGTTAAAGGACTCTCCGAAGAAACAACAACCGGTGTTCATCGGCTCCGTCAAATGTTCGACGAAGGACAACTCAAAGTTCCGGCAATCAATGTAAACGACTCCGTAACAAAAAGCAAATTCGACAATCTCTATGGCTGCCGCGAATCGCTTGCCGACGGCATCAAACGAGCAACCGATGTGATGATTGCCGGCAAAGTTGCTGTTGTTTGCGGTTACGGTGATGTTGGCAAAGGTTGCGCTCATTCTTTGCGGTCTTACGGAGCCAGAACAATTGTTACTGAAATCGATCCGATTTGCGCCTTGCAAGCCGCAATGGAAGGGTTTCAAGTGATGACGATGGACGAAGCGGCTTCTATTGGCAATGTATTTGTAACAACAACGGGTTGCTGCGACATTATCATGACCCGACACATGGAGCAAATGAAAAACGACGCCATCGTTTGCAATATTGGACACTTCGATGTTGAAATTGATGTCGAAGGTCTGGAAACCTATCCGGGGATCAAAAAAGTTCAAATCAAACCATTGGTTGATCGATACACTTTTCCGAATGGAAATTCGATTCTTCTTCTGGCGGAAGGCAGACTCGTCAATTTAGGTTGTGCAACTGGGCATCCGTCCTTCGTGATGTCCAATTCGTTCACAAATCAGACATTGGCTCAAATTGCTCTTTGGACAGAAACAGAAAAATATCCGATTGGTGTTCACGTTTTGCCGAAACTGCTCGACGAAGAAGTTGCCCGATTGCATCTCGAACAGGTCGGCGCAAAATTGACAACACTAACCCCAAAACAAGCCGCATATCTCAATATTCCTGTCGAAGGTCCGTTCAAACCGGAACTTTATCGATATTAAATTCAGGATTATTAAAACCGGAAAAATAAAAATTGTTGCCTCGTTACCCAAGTAAAGAACGAAATTTTCATTGAAAAATGACCAAAATTGGTCATGATAGGATTTTCGAATGGCATTCCGTAAATCGCTGGCAAAATTTGAAATTGCTCATCCGCACGATTTATTGGCTCGGCGTTTTCTAATTGACAATGAGTTAATGGCGAGTTTGCTGGAATATTATGATCACACGGGTTTGGTTCAATTGCTTGATCTTCGTGTGTTGCGGTGTGAATCTCCTGTTACAATTGATTACACGTTACGCGAAGTAATTGGCGATTTGCGGTTTTCCACGAAATTTAAAAACGGTGCGTTCTCGAAAGTGTTTTTATTTTTCGAGCATCAATCAAAAAAGATTCGACTATTTTCATTGAATTGTTTGCGTAAAATTTTGGAATTTTACGAAGAATACGCGGCTGATCCGCAAAACATCATCACCGAAAACGGTCAATTTCCGTATCCGCTTGTTGTTGTGCTTTATCACGGTGATGTATCGTGGGACGAGTTGGTACAAATAAAGGATTTGATTGCAATACCGCCGGAAGTCAATAATTATGTGTTATGGTTTCCGGTTGTGCTGATTGATTTGTCGAAAATTCGGCGCGACGAGTTACGAGGACATCCGGCATTGATTGCACTGTTGGATACGTTACAATCATATTCGTCGGGTGATTTAGCGGAAAGTTTTGATCGTATTATCGGGCATCTTGTTCCCGTTAAAAATGACGCAAGATGTTACGGTTGGGCAAATTCATTGACACGGCATTTTCTGTCAACAACACAATCTGATAAGGAAATTGCCGTCCAAACTGTTTCAAAAATCTTAAACCAAACGGAGGCTAAAAAAATGGTCATGTCCACATTGGAAAAATTGTACATTCAAGGCAAAGCCGAAGGTAAAGCAGAAGGAGAAAAAAAAGGGGAGAAGAAAGGGGAAAAGAAAGGTGAGGTTAATCGCGGTATCTCGGATGTTCTTAAGTTACTGAATATACGTTTCAAAAAAGTGCCGCAATCAATTTCGCAAGCGGTCAACTCATACAAAGATCCAACCGCATTGGATTCGCTTTTCGAACAGGCGGCAACTTGTAAAACCTT
>JAIRTV010000594.1 GCA_031254675.1 Planctomycetaceae bacterium
TCATATTCATCTGATTCTGCGTCATATTCATCTGATTCTGCGTCATATTCATCTGATTCTGCGTCATATTCATCTGATTCTGCGTCATATTCATCTGATTCTGCGTTATTTTCATCTGATTCTGTGTCATATTCATCTGATTTTGCGTTATTTTCATCTGAAAATGCACAAAATTTTCGTAAAGTTCGTGAAAATGGTGGAGATATTAGTCGAGTTCTGCAACAGGGAACAGTAGTTGCCGAAAGAACGGGAACTAAGGCACTGACAGTAGAAACAAACCAGAAAACAAACAACGTTTGCAGGTTATCTTGATTAGTTTTATGAAGATTTTGGTCGAAACGACCATCGAAATCGGCATGAATGACAACGTGAAAGTTGTCCAATTACCGTTTATCGGTATATTTTCCATACCCTCCCCACTAGCCCATTTTAACAAAAAGCAAGAGTCATTTAATGAAATTGTAGGGGCTTTAACTTTTTCTGTTTTTGTTGTTAAAAACATCGTATTGAGAATCTGATCGCAGGTAAATAACATCCGTATTTTGAGGATATTTTCAAGAACAATTAGTTTTTCGGATAATCACTCAGAAAAATTTAGCAAAAAGTAAAAAAAAAATAGTTAAATGCGGCTGATTAATTTGTTCGATTTTTTTGATGTCCGCTTTACGTCGGCGATCATAAAATGTGTTCGCCGATGTGTACAACGTCAGAAGCGTACTGGTAATCATATCGCTTGTCGTGTCTTTTGTGTTCAATTTATTTTCATGTGTTGCCTATTTATTTTTTTGCGTCTTTAACTCGTCTGTTGTAGATTATTTCACTGATTTTATTACAAATAGGATTGCAGAGCAAAGCAAGAATCAATTTATATCGTAACGACGGAATACAAACAACACGACAAGTTTTTCGGATAGAACGGAGCGAGGTGCGAACAACATATTCCGCCGTAAGCCAAACAATATTTGGCGTTTTATCTTTTCGGAAAAATTTCATGGATTCCGTACTGTGAAAACCAGTATGAGTTAATCCCGGACAAAGCGCCTGAACCCGAACTCCATACTTTTTCACATCGCATTGAATACATTTGGAAAACGATAAAACGTACGATTTTGTTGCCATGTAATCGGCGCTATTCATTCCGTACAAAAAAGCGGCAACCGAAGCAAGGTTAATCAGAAATCCTTTTTTCCGCCGGCACATCGGAACCAACGCCGCACGAGAAAGACGCATCAACGAAATCGCATGAACACGAATCATTGCCTCTTCACGGTCAGGATCGACATTCGGAAACGCATCAGCACAACCAAATCCGGCATTATTGACCATAAATTCAAGCAATTCAGAAGTTTCCAACCGCTTTTCCAATTGCTTGACTTCTTCCGAATCGGAAAGATCACAAATATACGGTTCGACAAAGACACCGTATTTCGTTTCAAATTCTGTTTTGATTTCTTCAAGAAGATGTCCACGTCGGGCAATAATCAATAAATCATAACCTTCAGCAGCGAGTTGCCGCGCAAACTCTTTACCAAGTCCATCACTGGCTCCGGTTATTGCCGCCAAAGGACGACAGGATTCAACATTGGAAGATTGGTTATTAAAATCATTCGACATAATTTTTCTATACAATTTTTAAGAGGTTTAGAAATAAAATAAACGAAAATTCCACCAAAATATATTCCTCAATCCTTGAGATTTGCGTTTTTGTTTTGAACACGGAAATCTCAGAATTTTAACCATTTTCTTGAGATTTGCGTGTTCCGTGTTCAAAAATCGAATTTTCAAACGCAAGGAATTTACAAAAGGAACAAAAATATTGCATCAATAAAAAACAGGACAGGAACTGATGAGGTATTATTCCATTGACATTTTTTCGAGAAATTCAACAATTCGACGGTTTTCGCGAAACGCAACCGCAACATCAGGATGGGCAAAAATCCGAACACGTTTTGTGTAATCGTCAAACTGCTCCCGCGCCATAGCACGAACAACCGGAGAAATGTCCTCCAATGATCGATAACAATTTTCCTTCGGGTAAAAAACATCAATTTTGATTTCAATTTCTTTCTCAATCGGCGGAGCATCAATCAAAACAGAAAACGGCAAATTGTTTTCTGGAAGCATTGCCGCTAAATGATTCGCTAATTCGCAGAGTTGTCGATACGGTTTGCCGGCTAATTTCCGATAAATTTCCGGTTGTTCCAAAATACTAAACTGAGCAACTCGTTTATAAATACATCGTTTTGTTCCAAAAAGTCCTTCGGCAAGCGATTGAATCGGTAATTTTTGTGACGACTCAACAAGAAACCGAATCACGTCGTCCTCTGTCCATTCAAAAATGGACGGTAATTCTATTTTTCCTTCCTGATAAAGTTCGATGAAAAGCCGTTGGAACATGGCGGTTGCCGCCCGAACCGCGTGATGCCAATAAACTTCGCTAAACATAATATATCGAGCAAAAATCATCAACTCCGCAGCGGTTTTGCCTTTTTCCGTAATAGCCATGCCGCTTCCTGATTTATTGACGCAAAGACTTCCGATCAGACGCGCTTGATCAAGATTCCGCCCGTAAGGAACTCCGGCATGTAAACTGTCTCGGAAAAGATAGTCCATTTTGTCAATGTCAATCGGACCGGATAGAATACTCGACAACAACTTTATGACAGAATTATTATGGGAATTATTTCCGCTCAATAATTCGATAACCGATTCCGGTTTGATATTCCAATCGTCTCGCAACAATTCCATCATGTCGCTATGCCGTAAGATATTGGCAGCCAATTGTTCGTGATGTGGTAAGTTCTTGATTCGAATATCTTCAATCAGATGGCAAAAAGGCCAATGTCCAATATCATGGAGCAAGGCAGTCACAATAAGAAGTTCTGCGTCGTGTTGTGAAATGATGGTGTTGAAACGCGGAATGTGCGCTAATCGTTTTAGAAATAATAACGCCAAACGGTAAACACCTAAGGAATGTTCGAATCGGGTATGTCTTGCTGCCGGATAAACCAGAGACACCAAACCAACTTGAGTCATTTTCGCAAGTCTTCGAAACGCTTTGGTGTCCATGATTCGGCGTACTCGCGGCGTCAACGGAACATCCAATTCCGGCGGAATCCGAACAGAACCAATATGAGAATCAAGTCCAACAATTTCAGGAAGCGTAAGCATCAAAGAAAGAAAGTAAAACGTAAAGAAAATAATAATCGATCAAACGGAATTCTCTTCAAAAAGGA
>JAIRTV010000640.1 GCA_031254675.1 Planctomycetaceae bacterium
CAGGGCGATACAACACCAAATAGAACCGAAACGGTAAGTTCTTTTTCGCTTACCAAAACTTCGCTGGGTTATCTCGGTGTGGGAATTGGTGCGGGTTTAGCGGTTATCGGGGGAAGTATCGGGATTGGTCTTATCGGATCGCGTGTGATTGAAGCGTCCGCCAGACAACCGGAAATGCTCGGACAACTCCGAACACTAATGTTTATTACCGCTGCTTTAGTTGAAGGACTTGCTCTTTTTGCGCTGGTTATTTGCATTCTCTGTCTGTTTGTCGGATAAATTGCGAACAAAACAGATTGTTGAGAACTGAGGCAAAACGGTCTCTTGTACTCTTGTAAATCTTTCGACGAGCAAAAGAATTGTTATTGTTTTTTTGCTCGTCAATTCTGAATTTGCCTGTATCTTTCTGATGATACCGATTTCGAACGCAGAATCAAATAAATCTTAGAGCATGGTATGCTCTAGATTGTTGTTTTTTGTTCGGTATCTGGCGATTGACCTTTTGTCGAAATATCACCCACCCACATTCCACAGCGACAAAATGAAAAAATTGCACTGGAATTGTTTTCAAAAAATTGTCATAATTCCACCCGTTTCTCAAAAGAGATCATTCCGGCACCATAACCGTTCCCTCCATTCACCATGTTCAAAACAGACCGAATACGCTTTGGGTTTGGCGTATTCGTTTTGATTGCGGTTCATTTTGTACTATCGGCGTCAAATTTTGTTTGGCGCGCCGCCGCCCAAGATACAGACCCCAAACAAATCTCTCTTGCCGCCCAATTTCACAACAATCACGAAATCTTCCCCCCACAATCCCCCATCATCCTCAACATTTTGCCCCAACTCGCCTCCGCTCCCGAAACATTGCTCCATGAAAAAGGATTAGCGTTAAATATTACGGTCAGCCCAAAAAGCCAACCCGACGAAATACCCAAATTCCCAATCACCGAACTGGAAATTCAAATTCCCGCCCTCGCCAACAGCACATGGTTTCCCATTTCGTTTCTCAGTCCGCCCAACGAAGGGATTTATGACATCACCATCTCCTTGCAACGCAAAAACGAACGTTCCACCAATCAATTAGGTTATTCCCTTCGGAACTTTCCCACCAACCCGTTAGTCAATCCGTTGCAACGGCGTTCGCCCAAAATTATTGCCGGAACAGTGGTGCAATGTGTTGTGCTTCAACCGACTCCGGCTCCGCGAGTGGTTGGTCGTTTGGACTCCCTGAAGAAAGAACTGCTGGAAACGGTTGACACAACCAGCCCCGCCTGGTGGAAAAAACACCTGCATATTCCAAGCCTTCCGAAAATCGGCAATTTGCCCATCGCCAATTTACCAACCCCAAAAATTCCCGAATTTCCAAAATTATCCGGTTTTCGCGAACGTTCAAAAGCTTCGGCAACCACAACAACCTCAACAGAACAAACCAATACCACAGAAGAAAGAAACGAAAAACAATTCGCCAATCCCACAGAAAAATTGTTGGACGAATTGCATCGTCAATGGAAAACCGGAATTTCGGGACGATTGGGTAGCGGACATCTTCAAGAAAACACCGATCATTGGAATCCGTCCTCGCAAACTCCGCATTTTTCCGTCTTAACCACCGCATCCGCACCAATTACCACATCAAACACCACCGAATCGCTAAACGAATCATGGGAAGCGTTGCCGTTGCCGATTCAGGAAATCGGTCAACCACATCTCGTAGAACTGGATTATCCGTCGGAAATTCCGCAAACTCTCGGTATTGGTGTTGTGGAACTCCTGGACAACGGCGACAATCTTGTTCCTGTGTTGACAACAGATTCGGGAATCTGTGTTGCGGAAGAAGTTGTTTCGGATCAAGTTGCGGGGCGCGTGGCAACTCACCGAATTCTCTTCTGGCCAAAAACAAAACAACCCATGTTGTTGCTGGTCAACCGCCATCATCAACAGGAAGCACAATTCGGCGATGTTCGGCTTTATCAGATTACTTCGGCGGATCAAACCAACAAAACGAACCCACTCACAACACCATCACCAGAAGAAACCACAACGCCAATTCCTACTCCAATTCCTACACCGATTCCCGCGTCAACCACACTTATTCCCAAACCGTTTGAAGGATTACCGCAACGTCTTGTTCTTGGTTATTTTCACCGCGCGGATTTTCTCAACGAATTGAGTTCTTCTGCGGAGTTTCAATCCGGCGAAACTTCAATCACAAATTGGCAGATTCTGTATGATAGTTCCGTTCGACTGATTGACTTGCTTCGTCGTGGCGGTTACGACGGGGCAATGATCAACGCCGTCTCAAAAGAGTCCATGCTTTATCCGTCCGAAAAACTCGGAACAACAACAGCAATAAAAGATTCGCTCGAACTTTTGTTTCGGCTTTTTGATCGGGAACAATTAACCTTAATCCCAACATTCGATTTCAACTTTCCGATTCCAGAACTCGAAACAATTTTACGCTCCAATCCCGCTCTGGCAAACGAATTACTGTGGTCGGAAACAGACAACTCCCCGCGATATAATTTGTTGCATCCGCTTGTCCGAAAGGCAATGTTGGATATTATTCGGGAGTTCGTCGAACGCTATGCGTTCCATCCGTCCTTTGGCGGTGTGACTGTTCTTCTCACGCCGGATGGCTCTGCCCGCTTGCCCTTAATTCATCGGGAATTGAACGATCAAACGTTTCTGCAATTTTTACAAGAAATACAACTCCATCACGTCTCCAATATTTCCGCTTCAACATTAAATATTCCGCCGGAATTGACCACAACCGGTTTGAATCCGCAACAACTATCTCAACGTAATATCGCAAGAGCCCAATTTGTTCAAAATGATCCCAAAGTCTGGGACGCTTGGCTGCGTTGGCGAACACAAACTGTTCGGGATTTTTATGACGAAGCTACCAAAATTGTTCTCGAAAAACGGTCTGATGTGAAATTTTATCTTGCTGCCGGAACGTTGTTGGATCATCCAGAGATTCGGTCTTATTGTTTGCCCAACTTATCCCGTTGGTCTTCGCCGGTGTACATTTTGCGAATACTCGGTTTGGATCCGACTTTGTTGTCGCAAATTCCTTCGCTTGTATTTCTTCGTCCCAGTCGGATTTCAAGTACACCGGATTCTATTGAGTCGGCAAGTTATTGCGAATTTGATTCCGCCGAAACCGCGGCGTCGTTCCTCACCAACGGCGTGTTGTCGGGAACGTTGTTTTATCACGATTCGCGGGAAATTCCCGCCGGATCACGGAACCGTCGGCGATTCGTCAAACAATTAACACAATCCGATGTCGGAATGTTCGTCGATGGCGGACAAATGTTGCCAAACGGCGAAGAAGAAATGTTGTACGAATTTTTGGCGGTTTTTCGACAACTTCCGGCGTTGCCGTTTCAAACGTTTTTCGCCAAAGATGTTACCGGCGAAAAAGTATTGCAACCAATTACGGTGCGTTATCGAAATACGGCACAAGGATTAGTTGTTTATCTTGTCAACGATGCGCCGTTTAGCGTGGCGGCAGAAACGATTATTTCCGCTTCGCCGGAAAGTTCGTTACGGGAATTGAGCGGACAACGCCCCATAGAACCAATAACTGTTCGCAATAATCATTTGGTTTGGCAAATTGTTCTGCAACCGTTTGATTTTGTCGCGGTTATTCTCAACGACCCCAACGCCGCAATTCGTGAAGTCAATGTTCTTCGTCCTCCCGAAATTTGCGGGCAGAATGGATTACTCAAACGAAAAGTCGAACAGCTAAGTCAACAAATTCGCATGGCTCATAGCGGTGTTCTTTGGGAAAAATTGAGCAATCCCAATTTTGAAACGATTGATGTTGAATCGGGTGAAATGACCGGTTGGAAGTGTTTTGGTTCGCCGTTGCTGACCGCGCAGCTCGATGCCGAACGGCACAATTCCGGTCAATACAGTTTAAAATTGACCGGAATTGCCGGAATTGAAAATGAATCGAGTATGATTCTTAGTGAACCGTTCGAAGCCCCGACAACAGGACAACTTTTTATTTCCATGTATGTCGGAATCAATGAAAATACAATTGAAAAACCAGGCTCACTTCCGTTGGACGTGGTTCTTTCCGCCCAAATACAAGGTAAACGCGAACCGTTGTTCCATTCTTATCGGGTGGAGCCGGTTTTTCTGCCGCTTCTGCTGAAGTCGCCGCCGCAACACGGTGTGCGTTGGTATCGGGTTATTGTTCCGTTTACGCAACTCCCTACTGTCGGGCTTCATGATTTTCGCGTTGGGTTTCGTTTGTTCGGAACCGGAACCGTTTGGATTGACGACGTAACACTTTACCGCATGACGTTTACGTCTAACGAAATTAAGATGTTACAACAAATCGCTCTGATTGCCAATAGCCGTTGCGCATCTGATCGTATTTCTGATCTTCTGGCTATTCTCGAAGGATATTGGGTGCAATATCTTTTCCGCCATATTCCGACGCCAACCATGTCGTTATCGGTAACCTCCGCCCATCCAACACAAAATAATACAACACAAATTTCACCCAAACCATCCGCAATAACCGCCAAAGAAAATACGCCTTATCCTTCCCAAAATTTTGTAACTCCTCCTAATTCACCGCCATCCTCAAAAGAAGAAAAACAAAGTATTTTCAACCGCGTTAAAAGTTGGTTTTCGAAGTAGTTAGTTTTCAAAGTAGGCGGCGATTCCA
>JAIRTV010000648.1 GCA_031254675.1 Planctomycetaceae bacterium
GTTATTGGATTACCGTTATCGGTTGGCAAGAGCGATGTTGATCAAACGGTGTTGCGAGTCGGACTCAATTCTAATTACAAAAACTTCCGAACACGTTTGCAATACGGTTATCAATTTGCCGGTGATTTGTACGGCATTTCGTCCACCTCAATAGTTGGCGGCAACAGCCACAGAAATTTAACCGGCGTCAATCTCGGACGTAACACCTTGAATATTGGTTTCGGCGGCGATTTCAAAATCAATCGAAACACAAAATTATTCGCCGACTACGACTTCAATCTCGGCGAACACTCCACCGCACACACCGGTCAATTCGGGTTAATAACCAATTTCTAAAAAATAACAAAATCAGAATTTCCATTGATATATGACAATAGGAAAGTTGATGTTTCGGCGGAACATCATCCATCTTTTGATTTTTTTAATTATTGGATGAGTTTGTCTCCGTCTTAATCAGATGGTCTTGCCAAAGTGTTAATTTGGGGTAGGATAAAGGAAATTTATTTTGAATTGATCTATTACCGCAATAATCTTATGGAATCTCCTATCGACTGGCTACGATTTGCCGACATTATTCGCTCATCGTCCCGTGTTCTCCTGACTGCCCATCAACGCCCCGATGGCGATTGTCTCGGAAGCGAATTAGCAATGCGATTGATTCTTCTTGCTCTGGGAAAAGAGGTTCGCATCATCAACCCGCATCCCGTTCCGCCAACATTGGCGTTCCTCGACAAAACCAAGTCAATTAAGTCGTTGGAAGATTGGAACACCGAAGACCAAACATGGCTCAATCACGCTGATCTGTTCTTCGTACTCGATACCAGTTCATGGACACAACTCGGACAAATGGCACCGATTTTCAAAACATCGCACGCTCAAAAATTAGTTCTCGATCACCACGCCAAAGGCGATCATATCGGAGCCGAATGTTTTATTGACCCGAAAGCGGAAGCAACCGGTATTTTGGTGGTTCGTGCTGCCGATGCTTTGAAAATTCCCTTGACTCAGGAAATAGCGGAAGCGGTTTTTGTTGCTATTTCGACGGACACGGGTTGGTTCCGGTTTTCCAGCGTCAACGCCGAAACCTATCGAACCGCTGCCCGTCTCATTGATACCGGTGTTGTCCCCGCACATTTCTACCGCGAATTGTACGAGCAAGAATCACTCGGGCGAATCCGGTTAATCGGGCAAACTCTCGCACAAACCGAATCACATTTCAACGGCAAACTCATGTTGGTTCGAATCATGCTTCATGATTTCGATACCGCCGGCGCCTTGTCGTCCGACTCCGAAGATATTGTCAATATGGCATTACAAGTTAAAGATTCTCAAATGGCGGTGTTAATTTCCGAATTACGGGACAAAAGTTTCAAAATCAGTTTTCGAAGCCGTTGCGCGATTGATTGTAGTTCCCTCGCCGCTCAATTCGGCGGCGGCGGACACAAACAAGCCGCCGGTGCCTTGTCCAATTTGCCCTACGAAAAAACAAAACAAGCCATTCTACAAGCCATTGAAAATATTTTCGATCACCAAATATCCACGCGATAATCGTTTTAGTAATTGTTTTAATAAAACCCTAAACTGTTTACAAACAACTGTTTACTTCCGACTGTCATTCCAACACAATCCAAACTATCCAACGTAATAATATTGTCATGCAACGAATTATGCTTAAATCAAAAATTCATCGGGCAACTTTAACAGGTACGGATCTTGATTATGAGGGTAGTATTACGATTGATCCGATTCTTTTGGAAGCGGCGGATATTTTGCCGAATGAACAGGTTCACGTTTTGAATCTCAACAGCGGTTCTCGAATTATCACCTACGCGATTGAAGGACAACGCGGTTCCGGAACAATGCTTCTCAACGGACCGGCAGCACGTGCAGGAATGATTGGCGATTTAGTTGTGATTTTGACTTACGCTTATTTTGACGAAAGAGAACTCGTTCCGCATAAACCAACTATCATTAAAGTTGATAAACATAACCGTATTCTGCCCACGCATTAACAATAATTGTGAACAATCATCGTGTATTATTTCTACAAAACTTGTACGATTGATCGGGTCATTTTCGTATGTTATCTGATATTGGAGGAGTCCTTGTTGGACAGCGAAACAAAGTAATTCGTTATCGTTTAAAGTATCGTTATTAAAATTTTGTTTTTATGTTACGGAATCTGGTTTTTATTCTTCTTATTTATTTATGTTTTGGGAATTTTCGTGGTTCTCTTTTTTTTGCGGAGGAGATTTCTTCGCGTAGTGCGGAACGTTTCGGCAAAACGATTCGTGAACGTTGGAGTGCGGAAATACCGCTTGACGAATCCGCCATCAAGCAATCCGGAATCCGTCGGATTGAAAGCAAACACTTGATTCTTTACACTGATCTTGCTTCTTCGAAACAAATTGATGAGTTGCCGAAACTTTTTGATCAACTTATTCCGTTACTTTGTAATTATTTTGAATTGGAGGTGTTGAATTATGAGACGTTTAAGGTGGAAGGTTTTCTGATTGACGATTTTGAAAAATTCCGATCTGTTGGTGCGGTTCGGCAAGTTCCTCATCTTCGGAATGGTTATGCGTTACGTTGCCGAATTTGGGTACGAAATCCGGACAGTGAATATTATCGGCGGCATCTTTTGCTTCATGAAGGAGTTCATGCGTTTATGGGTTATGCGTTTGGATTTTGGGGACCGCCTTGGTATCGGGAAGGAACTGCCGAATTACTGGGAACTCATCGTGTGGAAAGCGGCTCTTTGACTCTTCCTTATTTTCCCAAATCGCGAGATGAATTAGTGGGTTGGGGACGGATTGATCTTGTCCGTGATGAGGTTGCGAACAATCACGCTCGAACCATTAAAGATGTTTTCGAACTCGACTCGGAAGATTATGATGAAACGACATCTTATGGTTGGAGTTGGGCGTTTGCGGCGTTTTGCGAATATCATCCGCGTTACCGAACAGCCTTCCGCCAAACAGCGTGGAAATTGAATGGTTCACCGATGGAGATTGCCCAACGATTTCGCGAATTATTGGTCAAAAGTAGCCGAAACGAACAGAATGAATCGCCGCAATGGAATGAACAGGAAATCATGGATCATCTTGACAACGATTGGGCTGATTTCGTGACCAATCTTGATTATGGTTACGATTTTGAGCGGACAAAGATTGATTACGCTCAAAACACTCAATCGGTTGCCGATTCCGAAACGCAATGTATTATTCAAGCGGACAAGGGTTGGCAAGATTCGGGGTTGCGGTTGGAGCGGGCGAAGAGTTATCGTGTTGTTGCGTCGGGGCGGTTTCAACTTGCCGAAAAGCCGAAAATCTGGTATTCCGAACCAAACGGGATTACACTTCGTTATTGTCGTGGTGTTCCTATCGGAACATTGCTCGCAACTCTCATTCCCGATAAAGAGGAAATTCTTACGGTAAAAGAAGGAACTTCCGGTGTTGGCTTTTCTTTACCAAAAAAGATCGGTTGCGAAGAAGTCTGGACAGCCGAAGTTTCCGGTAAATTATTTTTCCGAATCAATGATTTTCCGTCGGAACTTTCCGACAATTTGGGCAATGTTACCGTCAAAAT
>JAIRTV010000030.1 GCA_031254675.1 Planctomycetaceae bacterium
TCTCCGCTTTTTACTTTGTCCAAAACAATTTGTGCGGCGGTTGTGTCATTTTGGAGTTGTGTTATTCGCTCTTGCGGAATACCCCAAGTCAAACCGCTCGTCGCAAAAACAGTATTCCATGTTTTGACCAAATGAAGTTGGTTGTCGCGTGAATCAGGGTACCAGTCTGCCATGATCATTTCTCCTTTATTTGTGTGAAAATAAGCAAATTTACTTGAATTTCCGGCTACATTTCTGGAAATTCGGGTCAAAATTCTGGATTTTCTCGATAAAACTCTAGAGTTTCAAGTCGAAACTCTGGGGGTTCGAGTCGAAACTCTAGGGGTTCGAGTCAAAACTCTGGGGGTTCAAGTCAAAACTCTAGGAGTTCGAGTTGAAACTCTGGGGGTTCGAGCCGAAACCCTGGGGGTTCGAGTTGAAACTCTGGGGGTTCGAGCCGAAACTCTGGGGGTTCGAGCCGAAACCCTGGGGGTTCAAGTCAACACTCTAGGGGTTCAAATCAACACTCTAGGGGTTCAAGACGAAACTCTGGGGGTTCAAGTTAAAACACTGGCGTTTCGAGTTGCGTTTCTTGCCGGAAATAACAACAAGAGAAAATTGTATTCTAATATCGAAGATGTGTGAAGTGGGGTTTGTGGGACAGTAGGCAATCTTTTACCGAAGCAATAAAATTCCGCATGCGACACTCTCTACTTTCAACTCTCCACTCTCAACTACCACCTATTCTCTCTTGTTTGTCTAAATCAACACTGTCAACCTACAAGTGTTAGGAATTTTTTTGCTCTTGGCAATATGATCGAAAATCAATATAATTCTCAACGACTTGGTTATTTGGACACCGAAAAGTTTCGGAATAGTTTGTTTTTCTCCCCGTAACACTGATTTGAGGAGTTTTTCTTTGACGGAATCACCAACCGAATTGACATTTACCCATTTTTTGCGGGCAGGTATTCTTTTGACAACATTGATTATTGTTCCGGCAACGGCGGTTTGTTGGAATATGGTTCCCAAAGAGTTTTGGGAACACAACCACAATAACAATCAACCAGAAATGGCTTCCCTATCGAAATCGCCCGAACCACCAGAAAATTCTTATTCCAATCTCGACAACAATTCAAAATCACACGAATCAATATCAATTGTTGACTCAACGCTCGAACCAACACAACAACCATTAACCGAATCATCCACAAAATTACCGGCAACATTTCCGCCGTTTTTTGAGTCGCCCCCACAGGAAAAGGTTCACCATCAAGATATCGCCATCAAAACAATGGGCGGCATAAACGATAAAACATCAGAACAACCAATTCCTAATTCTTTCCATAATAAATCGTCAATCGCTTTCGCCGCAGAACCATCCGAACAAAGACAATTCGAACAAATCCAACCCGCACAGAGATCACCCCAACCAACCCTCGCCGAACCAACACCAAAACAAAATCTCTTCGCCAATCAACAAACTACCAAAATAACACCACAACGGAACTTTCTCGTACTCGAAAATCAACTAAAACAACTCGGCGCAAAATATTATCGATTGGAAAAATGGGGTAGCCGTGGCGAATTATTCCGCTTTTCTTGTTATGTGTCCCCTTCGGAGTCACACCAATATCAAAAATATTTTCAAGCAATCGATTCAGACGAACTTCGTGTGATGGAATCTGTTATTGAAGAGATTAAACTCTGGAAACAATAAGACTTCTCTGTATTTTGTCCGGTTCAAACTGCAGACTCTTCGGTGAATATTCTGTTGGTGTTCGGAGCAATCCCGAACAATTCTCCACCACGCCATGTCAATAATTACCGAATTTATTTCTTCAAGTCGTCTTTGTGATTTTGACGATAAAATGAGAGCTTCAATAGTTTTTTGTTCCCGTTCATTAACCATTTAGAATTTGAAGAGGTTAATAATGTACCGTCAGATACTTTTGACCGTTCTTTGTGCCAGTGCTTTGTATTGGGCTTTTTCTTCGTCCAATGCGTTGGCGCAACAAGGTTATGGGCAACAGTGGGCACAAACCTATAATGTTCAAGATTGGCAGCGGTTCTATTATTATCCTTACGTTTACTATCCGCACAACTATTATTCGCCGGAGTATTTCCGTAGTTCGCAAGACATGTATCACCGTTATCCGGCGGAAATGCAAGTTCCGGCTTACAACAAAGATTGGATCAATTTTTATCCATCCTCACGCCGTTATCATTCGGGAAATCATTTCCGGCTTGATATTTTCTAAAACGCAACCCCTTCCCTGCTCCGTTGGCAATTACGGCAACTACGGTAACAAGAACAACGTTTCGCGTGCTATTCTCAAGTATGAAGAATGGAGAAGATAAAGAATTGAGAAGATGATGTTGGGGTGTTGCCAACCAGTGAACGAAAAAAAGCGGGACTATAAGCCGGGTTCTGTACTCTGGTTGCGATGAACCGGAGTGACGGTCATTTATCTGGGAAATCGGTTACCCGAATTCCTCAAGCAGTCCACCCGAGTCTGATAGCGGTTCGGACAACCTCAACTCTGTTTGACCTTGCTCCCGATGGGGTTTGCCTAGCCGGTTTGGTTACCCAAAACCGCGGTGAGCTCTTACCTCGCCGTTTCACCCTTACCGGTATGACCGGCGGTTTGTTTTCTGTTGCACTTTCCCTGACCTTTCGATCGGCGGACGTTATCCGTCATCGTGTCCGATGGAGCCCGGACTTTCCTCCGCTCAAATTATTAAGCAGCGACCGTCCGTCCCGCTCGTGTGGAATTTGTAATTTGTTGCGAATAGATCAATCGCATACAATACGCTCCTCAAATCAACCACAATCCCACGTTCAAATTATTATTCTCCTGTTTCCACGTCACGCCACACAAGTGGTCGGCGTTGTCGGGCTTCAATCCGCAATGCGACTTCTCCGTTTTGAAAAATTCGTATTGTTCCGCTTGACTGGCTAATCGTAATGGCAATTGCTGATGTCATACGGCTAATTGCCGCAGCTGCCCAATGTCTTGCTCCCAAACCGAGGGACAATGAAATTGTTGAAGTTGAGGACGATTCCAAATAACGTGCGGCTGCTTCAACAGTTCCGTCGGAGGTAACAACAATAGCGCCGTCTAGTTGGGCGATTTCCTTAATTCCTTCGCGAACTTTGGGATCGAAGAGGGTTCGTTCTTTGCGCTGATAACCTTTAACCGGATCGAATCCGGCAGGGCGGCTCATTGCCATTACTCTGCGGGTATCGCCAACCACGAAAAGAGTTCCGATTGGGTTTCCTTCGCGACCTTCCCAACCGATGTCAATCGCCAGATCAACAACAACTTTTAGTGTTTTCAGTGGCACGCGACTTTCGAGTTGCCGTAAATCCCGACCGGAAAGGCGTTCGAGATGTTCGCCTAAATTGATGATGCTAACTGAATCCAAATTGGTCGGATCCATGGCACTGTACAACGCCAGCACACGACTACCGTGCGGAATCAAATCATCGGCAACCGCTTCCAATATTGCTTGCGACATGCGGTCATAAATAGAAGCGCCGCTTTCGAAGTGAAGATGAACTGTCTGGAACTGTTGTTCGGCGGCGGCGTCCAACACATCCGATTTCATCGACGCAACAATAACCGTATCGTCTTCAAACAATTTACGCACACGGCTCCAATCAATAGGAATTTCAGGAAAAATAATAATTGCCGCTGCTTCAACATTGTTCCGAAGTTGCCGGATTGTACCGATGAAATTGCGGAATTGGTCAGTAAATCTTAACGGTTCGGTCATTTCAAACGCATAGTCATTAAAAATACAAAAATAATTGCTTTAAGTTTCTTAAATGATAATTGCTCTGTTGTCGCTTGTCAATTGACCATCCAAAAAAATGGAAAGAACCATTTAATATTTCGCGGAATCTTCATTTGTTGCCGACGGACAAATTCAGTAATGCGAAGCGTTGTTCCGGTATCAATTTTTGGTCAGCGTACGGCATGAGATCGTCAAGGCAGGTAATGTTTCGATACATTGATAAATGTTCTGTTCATCGCCCTGCCTTTTTTCGTCGCAAAATCTTACAAACAATCAATATCTTTATTGAGATTTATTTTGGTTTACTCACTGTGAAGTCAAACTTTTTCTGATCGGCGGAAACTTCGGCGGTGAACGGACTTGTCGTAACATCGCCAAACTTGGGATCAACCAGATAAATTGTCCGTTCTTTGTCATCGGTTTCCGACGCACTGATTGTAACGATATAGTTTCCAGGCGGCAAACCATCTCCTGGTTTCGAGGATGTTAATGTAAAACTTCCATCCGCTCGAATTTTGCCGTCTGCCATAAAAGTTGCGGTGGAGAAAGCGATTCCGCCTTGCGTCAACGGTGAACCGTCTTCAAAAGTGACTTTGCC
>JAIRTV010000054.1 GCA_031254675.1 Planctomycetaceae bacterium
CGTAAAGTTGTAAAAAATCTGATTCAATTTTATGCTTGTTCTCCAGGTGAATTTTCTCATGAAAGTGCGACATTATCGCATGGTGTTTATTCGTATTTTTTGGCGAAGGGTGTTGGTGGCGAGGCGGACTTGGATAATGACGGTAATATTGATGTCAAGGAATTAGACAAATATGCTTGTGATAACACGCTTCGTTATGTTCGCGATGAGTTGAAAAAAGCAAAACAAACCCCACAATATTTCGGCGACTTGCGAGCAAATCCAAGAATTGCAACGTTAAAAGATAAAAAATTACGGCAACAATTATCAGAAGATTTTAGAGCGTTTGCGTTGGGAGTTGATTCGCAGGAAGATTTTGTTGTTAAATTTTTGTCCGCTAACGCGCCGAGCAAAATTACTTTGTGGAAGGATGGAGCTGACAAAGGTATTGTTGAGGGCGAATATCTTTATGGTCTTTGTTTGTTGTATGGTGTTTCTGTTGAGAAATCGTTGAGCAAGGCGGTTGAGTTTTTTCGCAAAGCGGCAGAACAAGGAAATGCGTATGCACAATTCAATCTCGGCAATTGTTATTACAATGGCGATGGTGTTGTGAGAGATCAAGAAGTAGCCATAAGTTGGTATCGCAAGTCCGCAGAACAAGAATATAGTGCCGCAAAATCATTTATCACAAACATAGACAATAATGCAAAAATTAAATCAGAACAACGAGAAAAAGAACAAGCAGAAAAGGAACGAATAGAAAAAGAACAAGCTGAAAAAGAACGAATAGAAAAAGAACGAGCAAAAGATGAAGAATTAGAGCGATTGCGTAAGGAATTAGTGCGAGCTAGAGAGGAAGAATTGGAGCGGTTGCGTAAGGAAAAAGACGAATATGAGAAAAATAAAAACAAAAACTCCGGCAACACTTCTTCGCAGTCCTCCAACAATAACAACACGAACAGCAACAATGGTAATACAAGCAATAACTATAACTATCCATCGACAGGTTGGACTGACATGGGTACAATTAATGGAGCGCAAGTTTATCGTGATAATAGTGCGAAAAAAGAATGGACTGTTGTGCTTGGGCAAGTTCGTTCTGCGGAAAATGGCAGTTCGGCGCGATCAAAAGTTGCGGCATTAGGATTTCGGTTGCCTTCTTTCCGTGAACTTCAGCAAATGGAAAGTAACGGAGGAAGACGTTATTTAAATGTTGGCAATGGATACTATGAGACAAACGACCCCAGCATACTAGGTAATCCGGCAACCAACGGTTTTCGTACTCCGCAAAAACGCACGGGTCTTGGACGAAACTATTACATAGGAGTTCGTCAATCGAGATAAAATTAACCAATTATGCTGAAGCCGTTTTAAAATCAGGAAGCTGAATACGGCAAGCGTAGCATCGCGAAGCGTTTGTTCATGGGCGAAGCCTACCGCCCATACCGGCTTCGGTATAACAAAAATTTACAACAACTTACAAACTTAATAAACATGAAAACATTACGATTGTTTTTTGTTACACTTCTGTTCACGAGTCCGATTTGGGCGGAAGAGTTACCTTTAGATTTTGATGCGTCTTTAATCCCTTTGAGTATAAAGCAGAGTGAAGACAATTTTGTTTTATGGGGCAGGGCGGACAAAGAACCTTGGGCGGGTTATTCTTTTCCGTTGGACAAAGGTGGATTAGAACAATCCTTAACAGTATATGACAAATATGCAGAAAAAAACGCAGAAAAATGGGAAAAACAACACCGAAAAGCTCCTACTACTTATAGTTCTGCGTGGGCGGCTTCGTCTATTTTGGAATCCGAACCTACAGGAAAAAATTCAAAAATAGTCAAAATCCGAAAAGGCTTACTTGCCGGAATTTACGATTCCGATAAAACAATTAAACTCGAAGGCGGAAATAAAACAACAAATAAATGTACACCAAAATCATTTTGGCAAGCTCTACGCAATAATATTAATCGTTACAAAAAACCGATCATTGTTTGTTTTGACGGTGTAAATGAAAACGATAATTACGCCATATATTCATACAACATTACCGCCACACCAACAAAAGATAAAGAAATATGGGAAGGCGAATTTGTGTTATTAGGCATTTCGGACATCGAAAATTCTGCCGAAAACCCGAAACGGAAATTAACATTAAAATTTCACGCAAAAATCAAAGACAGCACTTTTGTTGATGACGGCGAATGGGTAATAAAAGAAAAAAGTCCATCGTATGTTTGGGTGGCTTCGTCTCCTGGAAACAACATACGTAACGAACAAATCAACGTACCGGAAGTACGAAAAATTCTTGCGTTGAATGATGAGGAACTCGCTCAATATCTACCGGTTTCCATATCCTCCGACAAAGATGATGAAAAAATCGCCGAACATGGACAACTACCCAAAAAAGATGATAGCGATTTTGTTATCGTTCCTCCAGACAAAGATAAAACACAATCCAAAACACCAAAAACAACATCAGAACCTCCCAAACATGATTTGAAAAAGGCAATGTATTTGAGTGTTGATGAGATGTTAGCATTGCTTTCCAATAAAATTTCTTCATGGAATTTTGATGCTTCAATTCCTCAAAAGCATGATGGTGGTGTGATAAATATTGGCGAAAAGTTTAGGGTTTCTGTCAAAAGCGAAAAACCTGGTTATGTGTATATTATTGCTGTCAACAGTGAAAGTGATATTTCGATGATTTATCCGATGCCAGGTGAGAATAATTATTATTCTGGTAATCAACCTGTGTTGTTCCCGCGTGATGGTCGGCAATTTCAATTTTCTGAAACATTGCCGATTGGTGCGGTTCGGTTAAAGGTTTTTTTGACTGGTTTGCCGGTGCATATTTCGGGTGCGGAAAATTTTGAAAAAATCTTGTTGCGTAAATCGAATGATCAAGAAGAACAAAACACGACTGCTATTTTTGGCGACGATGATGAAATTGTATCAACATGTTTTTTAACACGTCGGCTTCGCATGATGTTTCGACAACGGCGTTATGTTCAAAAATGTGTAAGGTATTATCCTGATCATGGTCAGGTTATTCCGCCGACTGCGGATTATGACGAACAGCAACCCGAACAGCAACCCGAACCGCCAATATTCGAACCACAACCAATAACGCCGGCAGTAGAACCAGAACCGTCAACACCAACGGTAGAAGAACCGCCAATAACTCCGCCAACAGTAGAACCACAACCAATTCCGCCGGTAGAAGAACCCAAACCAGAACCAACACCAGAAGAACCAAAACCGGAACCGTTGCCGGAAAAACCACAACCAGAACCAGCAACAGAAGAACCAGACCTCAAATCGTCGCCGGAAGAATCACAACAAACACCATCAACAGATGATTCGTCAGAAGAACAGGCGGATGCATTTATTGACGAGTTTTTGACAAAACAGCCTAAAAAACCTTCCAAACCTAAACGTGAATTGATTCCGCCGAAACAGAAAGGCAACAATGACGGATATTTTGATATAATAAATCAGAATATGCGGAAGTTGCTTAATGGATTTGCGCAAGACGAGGTATTGATTATCAATGCCGGCAAGGCTAAATAATTTTAAAATCCACATAGCTGAAAACGGCAAGCGTAGCATCGCGAAGCGTTTGTTCAAGGGCGAAGCCTACTGCCCATACCGGCTTCGGTATAGAGAGTATTTTTTATTGGGTTAAATTTGTGTAATTTTGCGAATTTATTAATTGTTTTATGATTTGACAATTAATACCAAATAATTAATATTCTCTAGTTTTTAATGTCCGGTTTGTTTGGAGACAAACTGGTTATATTGTTACTATTTTTCGTCAATTTTAACTAATACAAAAATTACTATCATGCAAAAGTATATTAATTTTATTATGTTTTTTGTTTTTTGTGCTATCAACATGATTAGCGCAATAACCCAAGCGGATGATGTGGGAACTCGTCGGATTGTCCCAAAGGAAAACGGCACATCAAAAGAGATGCGTCCGTCCGATCCGCATTTTCAAGTAACGCTTGTTGTCAATGCGAAAGACAACACATTCTATAAAGGTGAAAAGATTAATTTTACAATTGAATCTGAAGTCGATGGTTATTACTACATTATCAATCTTTATCCTAGAAATAATAAAAGCGGTGAACAGAAATTCACGATTATCGCACCAACAAAAAAATATCCAAACAATACAATTAAAGCCGGACAACAAATCATCATTCCGGGCAAAAAAGAAAAACGGTCATTCGATGTTGAAGAACCGTTTGGCAAAGAGACATTGGTTCTTCTTGTGTCGAAAACAAAGTTGAAACCGACGTTTTTTGGTTTGGACAGTTTTGATATTGAGGAGTCAACGATTGACAAATTTCATGCTGCACAAGAAAAATTGGCAAAAAATGATGCGTATGAATGGGCTACTCACCGTGTTGATTTTTTGACGAAATCGGCACCAAGAAAAAATGAACAACAAAAATCGTCAAAAAATAACAACACAGAAGAAGAAAATATTAATAACATAATTGCCGACGAAACCGAAAAATCAGACAAGGCAAAATTCGCATTATATATTGGTGTTGGCAAGTATCAGATTTCGTCTATACCGACATTACCGGCGCAAACTCAAGTTGATCAAATTGCGGAAACGTTCCGAAATTTTGGGTACAGTGATAATCGTGTTATTTCTGTTATTGATGAGCAAGCAACCCGTAAAAATATCATTGATGCTTTTGCCCGTCTTCGTGAATCCACACAACCAGGCGACGAAGTAATAATTTATTGGTGCGGTCACGGCACACGACAAGCCGCAACCGAAGCAAAAGATTCGCCAGACGGATTACGTGGATATTTGCTTTTGCACGACGCGAAAGAGGAATTAACTGAAGATGGCGAAGAAACAGGAATAATTGTCCCGTCAACAATAATCTCAGATGTCGAATTTGGTAACTGGATCAAAGAAATCAATGATCGCCAAGTTTTTGTCATTATTGATGCTTGTTTTTCTGGTACGTTTATTGACCCGAAACATCAAACACGAAGTATTGCCAAAAAACAGGACATTGTGCCGTTTGATTTCAAAACACGTTTGGACAAACAAAAAACACGATCAATCAGCTATAAAGATGCTGTTGCAATTTCCAGTGCGAGTCGTAATGAAGTTGGTTGGGCGGTTGGCGATTATTTTTTAGTTTCTGCCTGTTTATGCAACAAAATAAATGGAATCAAAAAATCAGCATCTATTGCAAATATTTTTCCGCCAACTAAAAAACTATTGCAAGATAGTATAAAACGACTTCAAAAACGGAATCCCAAATTTACAGCACAGACACCGTTGCTACAAGGCGAAGCAGATAAATTTATTTTGGAACGTGTTGAAGTTGAAGATAAAGATGACGACAAAGTTAAAGTTGAAGATGAAAATGAAGATGAAGATGAATGAATTTTAGATAAACAATCTGGAATTGAGTGTTGATTGAATTACAATTTGCAGCGGAGTTGGGTTATACCGAAGCCGATATGGGCGGTAGGCTTCGCCCTTGAACAAACGCTTCGCGATGCTACGCTTGCCGTGTTCAGCTTCCTGATTTTAAAACGGCTTCAGCATAATTACTCATTATTTTTAGCATTATTACATTATTATATTTGACCGATGTCTGAAAAATACGAAATCCTTGAATCCATAGACGACACACAATTTGGCAATCTTTCGCGTGCTTACAATCCTGACAGCGAAAAAGAAGTACTTTTTCTCCAAATACATAATAATATTCGTAACGATAAAAAAGCAATTGAAGATGTTTGGCGTTTGATGAATATTTACAATGAACTGAAACATCCTGTATTGCCGACGGTTTTGGACGCGATCAAATCTCAAGGTGTAATTGTTACTGATTTTCCGTCGAGTGAGAATTTGGCGCATTTTATTGACAAGTCTCCGATTTCGCAAAATGCTGCGCGAAAGATATTGCGGAATATTTTGGAGGCATTAGTAATATTTGAAGCAGCTCCGTATATTCATGGCAATATTTCTCCTGAGACAATTTATTTTGATGTTGACAATTATGAGACATCTAATATTGTTCTTTCGTTTTCGTTAGGTCCTTTTATTTTGGGCGAGTTATTGTTATCGAATCGGAAAAGCAAGTATCTTGCGCCTGAGATGATCAATGATTCTTTTGGTGCGATAACGCCGAGGTCGGATTTATTTTGTCTTGGTTTTTCTGTGTTTGAGGCGTTAGTTGGCAACGAGTTTGATTCGCATTTTCAATTATTGGGGCATGATCAGAATACGCTTTGGCATGTTTGGTTTGGTGATGAAGCTAAAAGATTGCCGGAGCCGAGTGAGTTGATTCCGGATCTTGACAGTGATTTAGAAACGGTGTTGTCGGCAATGTTACAAAGAAATGCCCGTGATCGTCTTGATGCTGCGTCGCTTTGGGCAATGCTAAAAAACGATGAGACATCAAAAACAGACTCAACTCAAAACAATATTGCCGAAACAAAAATCCCACAACCGGAAAATACAACTAAAAAGAAAAAAATTGTTTTTACACACCAAACTGCAACAAAAGATGCCTATCCAGAAATGCCACAACCAGATAAAAAAATAAAAACAACACCAAAAACACAACCTAAAAACACACCAAAAAATACAACTAAAGAAACACAACAAAAAAAAGAACAAAAATCATGGAATTTGAAAAATTTGGATATTTCGCTTAGCAAATTATTGACGTATATTGGAATAGCGTTTGTGTTGATAATTGCTACATTTATTATTGTCAATTCAATAACCTCTCAACCTTCCTTTGACGAACTAATAAAAAATGCCGAAGAAAAAATCGCAAATCAATTATTTGTTGAAGCATTAGAGCCGTTGGAGAAAGCAAAAACATTCGAGCAAATTGAAAACGATCAAAAAGCGAAATTGAATTTTCTTTTTGTTGAGGTTTACAAGAATATTGCAATAGAAAAAATTGCCGAAACGAAATACGATGAAGCTATTGCCGAGTTGAATAAAGCACAAGAATTACCGCCAACAGATCAATCACAATTAGCAGAATTAAAAAAACTTCTTATACAGATTTATTTGATTACCGCGGAAGCGAAAATTGCGGAAGCACAATATATTGAAGCTCAAGCCGACTTAGATTTCGTAACACAACAAGAACCAAATGACGAAGAACAAATAACAAAACTAAAATATCTTTCCGTAAAAATTCCATTGTCAACCGCAGAAAAAAAGATTGATCAAAAACAATACCGCGAAGCATTAATCGATTTGGACAAAGCCAGCAACTTAGAGCCGATTGACGAGAAACAAAAAACGCAATTGAAAGATTTCTTAATACAATGTTATCTTGAAATAGCAGAACAAGATATTGCAAAAAAAGAATTTAAAACCGCTCTTGACATATTAAATAAGACAAAAGAACTCAACCCCACAGACAAAAAACAAAAAGCAAAATTAGACAAATTATTCGCACTACTTTATAACAATAGCATAAAAGACAAAATAGAAAAAAAACAATATGCCGAAGCATTTGCGGAATTGGAATCGCTAAAAAATTCCGACATTCTTCCCAAAAAAGACAAAGCAGAATTATTTTATCAATTAGCACAAAATTATGCTACGGATAAATTGTTTCCGGAATCTGCGAAAGCAATGGACGAGGCAATGAATTTAGATTCCACTTATTCTTTAAAACCGTTACCGAAAAATGATGCAATACTTGTCAAGCTTGCTTATCGGCAATATAAACCGGATGCGGAACAAAACACAATTCAATGGGAAACTCCGAGTGATTGGAAAACTCTTGAGTTGATGAAAGAGCCGTTTGAGATTAGTGTGTCGGATGATTTTACGGATGACGATATTTTTGGTTTGTATCGTTTGTCGTCGTTACAAAGTTTGAATTTTTCGGTTTGTAACGCGATTACGAACACGGGGTTAAGACGTTTAAAAACGTTTCGTGTTCTTAGGTCTCTTGAGGTTTCATCGAGCAAGATTGATGATGAGGGAGTGAAGTATCTTGGTGGTTTAACTGATATGGAAGTTTTATCATTTATTGGTTGTAGTCAAGTTACGAGCGACGGGATAAAACACTTAAAGCGAGTTACGAAGCTCAAGAAGTTGAATATTACCGGTTGTAGTGTTGGTGGTGATGCGGTGTCAACATTGAATACGTTTTCAAATTTGGAAACGTTGAGTTTTTTGGGCAACAACATCATTACCGGCGAAGCAATTTTGAAACTGAATGCGTTGAAAAAATTACGCATTCTCAACGTTGACAAATGCACAAATATCAAAGAAGACACAATTAAAAAACTACGCGAAATGTACCCAAACACCACCATTTTGCCAAGAGAAAATAAATAACAAAATAATATACCGAGCCGGTATGGGCGGTAGGCTTCGGTATATCAATTAGAGTTTTAATCCTATTCCTGATCTTTAACCAAAATATCAATGGATACAAAAGATATTTATACTCAATCGATTCGTCATTTTCTTGCTCCGGTAGTTCCGTTGTTGGATGACGAGGGTATTACGGAGATTATGATTAATGGACCGAATTCAATTTATTATGAGAAATCTGGTCGGCTTTATCTTTCTGAAATTATTTTTGACAAACCGGCGTTATTACAATCGGCGGCGATAAATATTGCGGAATATTGTGGTCGTCAAATCGGTGGCGCGCAACACAGTATGGATGCAAGGTTGCCGGATGGGAGTCGTGTTCATATTATTGTTCCGCCTAGTAGTCGAGTTGGTACTTGTATTACGATACGCAAATTTAGAAAGTCAGTTTTTAATCTCGATACGCTTGTTCAATGGAATAGTTTAACAGAAGAATCAGCGGAATTTCTACGAATTTGTGTGCAGTTGCATAAAAATATTATCATTTCTGGCGGCACTGGAACAGGTAAAACAAGTATGCTTAACGCACTCTCAACTGCAATTCCCGACCATGAACGAGTTATTGTTATTGAAGACAGCAGCGAATTGCAACTCAACCAACCGCACACAGTTTATCTCGAAGCACAACAACCCCAATCAGATGGTTCAGGCCAAGTTACTATTCGTGATCTTTTTGTTGATTCGCTTCGTATGCGACCTGATCGAATTGTTATTGGAGAGGTGCGGCGAGGTGAAGCTCTTGATTTGATTCAATCAATGATTTCAGGACATTCCGGCTCCATGACAACAGTTCACGCAAATACACCACGAGATGCCGCAATACGCCTAGAAACCTTATCGCTTATGAGTGATGTTTCATTGCCAATTTATGTTGCAAGGGCGCAGGTTGCATCTGCGATTCATCTTATTTTGCAAATTGAGCGATTTGTTGATGGTTCACGAAGAGTAACTTATATTACAGAAGGGCTTCGTTTGGACGAAAATAATAATTATCAGTTTCAAGATATTTACCATTTTGTCCATCAAGGTTGGGAAAACGACGGCAAAATTAAAGGAACATTGACACCAACCGGCTATATTCCTACATTTACCTCTGAACCATTTTTTCTCGGTCTCGGCGACAAAATTATTAAAACAAAAAATGTGTTCCACGAAAAAAAATAATTGTTATACTTTCGCACAACGAAATTCGTTTTTTATTTTTTGTAACGATAAATAAATTGATTGTATGCTTAAGCTACTTTAAAATCCATGTAGCTGAAAACGGCAAGCGTAACAATGTGGAGCGTTTGTTCAAGGGCGAAGCCTACCGCCCATACCGGCTTCGGTATAGAAATACACCGCGCACGAATCAATTGTAAAAAATTCTGCAATTATTTTTTATTTTTTTCAAATTGGTGTTGTATTGTTGTTCCCGTATATGGAGCAAACTGCCATGTATGAAACGCTTTCTACGGCTGGCGGCGGAAACATCGGTGGTCTTCATGTCACCATTGCTTGGTGGAATAGTCAGTCCGCAGACTTTCAGAAACAATACGGTTCCTTGTCAATGTATCGTTGCCCTACAAGACGCAGCGGTGGAAGTAGATTGACATCTGTCTCTGATTCCACTGCGTTCAACGGACCAGTTGCGGATTACGCTTTTCCTGTACTTATCATGAATGCCAGCCAGTGGTGGCAGTATCATACGGCAACGGATGTGTCAGTTTCTTATAACAATCCTAACAATTATTATGGTCCTATTCGCATCGCAAAATTTGCGCAAGGAGATAACGGAGCACCCTCTGATAAAACTACTTGGGCTCCGCGTGATGGTATATCGTGGTGGCTTGATGGAACTAGTAATCAAATAGTAGCAGGAGAAAAACATGTTCCAAAAAACAGATTAGAACAATGTAGCAGCACAGACGCTTATCGTGGTGATTGTACTTATATTATTCCTTCATTGTCTGATTCCCTCGCACGAGGTTGGAGGTTGACAACGACACCACGTCGTCTTGCAAGAGGTCCCAATGATTATACTTCAGACACCGATAATCCACCACATATTTATGCGTTTGGCAGTTGGCATACGGGCATTTGTAATTTTCTGTTAGGGGACGGTTCGGTAAGAGCATTGTCCGTAACAACGCCGGCAGATACAATATTGGAGCGGTTGATGCACGTGAACGACGGTCAACCTGTTAC
>JAIRTV010000068.1 GCA_031254675.1 Planctomycetaceae bacterium
AGAAGCCGAACATATTCATTCAACACGAAACGAATATTGGCAACGTTTTCACGAACTACAGTTTACACTCGGTATCGACGACGAATGTCCGCTAATATCGTAATGCAGGTCACGCAGAACAGATTTGTAAAATCACAATTTCACAATTTGTGCAATTAACAAATCATAGAAAAGCAGCCAGCAATGTATGATTGATCGCTCACAACCTCAATCACACCTCATAAACCATACTTCTCACATTACTTCTCATATTACCTCCACTCTCAAGTTTTCCGATGTAGGGGGTTGTCCGAATTTTCTCTTGGGATTACAATTTCGGTTCGTCATTTTTCAAACCGTCTCAACTTTTTATGTTCAATTGATATTTCAGTATGAGTTCATTACGTCCCGATTTTGCAAAATGCAATAATCTCGTCCCTGTCGTTACTCAAGACGCGGCAACCAACGAAGTGTTAATGTTGGCTTACATGAATGAAGAAGCCTACAACGAAACTCTCAAAACCGGCAACGCCGTTTATTTCAGCCGTAGCCGAAATAAATTGTGGCGAAAAGGAGAAGAAAGCGGAAATGTTCAGAAAGTTTCCGGAGTATTTCTCGACTGCGATACGGATACCATCCTGCTCAAAGTCGAACAAATCGGCGGCGCTGCCTGTCACGAAGGTTATAAAACCTGCTTCTTTCGCGAGATCACTCCCAACGGTTTCAAAATTGTCGGCGAACGTGTTTTCGACCCGAAAAATGTTTACGGCACAAAGTAACGGTTCGTGATTGACGTTGCAAGCAGAATCCTAGCATTATCTATTTTACTTGCCACACCCCGGTCATTTTCCACAGAAACAAATCATCACCCTTACAATCCCAACTCCCAAATTCTTATGTCCAAAGCAGATATTAAAATTATTGGCGAATCAATTAACGATTCGGTTCCTTCCACGCACCAACTTTTTGAAGATGGTAATATCGAGGGTATCAAGGAATTGGCGTCATTTCAAGACGAAAAAGGATCAACTTATATTGATGTGAATGTCGGTGGTCGTTCAGCGGAATTTTTAGCAGAAATGATTCGCACCGTTCAAACGGTAACCCGAAAACCACTTTCGATTGACACTCCTGATCCCGTGTTGGCAGAAGCAGGATTGAAAGCCTACGACGATTCCGTAGGGCTACCACTCCTCAACTCAATTTCGCCACTCCGAAAAGAAATGTTCAAACTGTACAAAATAAAACCATTTCGACCAATTCTGTTAATTTCCGAAACAATTCAAGAAGGAAAAGCCGGCGCATGTCATACCGCACAAGAAACTTACGATGCCGCAAAATTGTTGCTGGAAGAAGCCCAAAAAGCCGGTATTCCCAACAATGACCTAATTTTCGATCCGGGAATTGCTCCAGTCGGTTCCGACAGCGAAGGCAATTTGTCACGACTTCTCGCAGCACTAAAATTAATTCACGACGACCCACTGTTTGCCGGTTTTCACGCTTCGGTCGGATTGAGCAACTTTACTGTGATGTTGCCGCCAAAACGGAAAGATGGTTCGCTCGTCAAAGGACCACTCGAAAGCGCCTTTTTAACCCGCGCAATACCATTGGGACTCGATTTTGTCATCGGTTCCGTCAAACGTAGTTACGAAATTCTGGAAGAAGGTCATCCGGCTCTTGTTTGTGTTGACGATTGCGTTCGGCTTGGCGGATTTGATTCAATTATGCGTGTTCGGAGTTTTTATAAATAAATAAACTCAAAATAGAAACTCCAGAGCATATCAGGAATTGGTATAGAATTGTAAAATTTGTCAAAAATGATTTTTCCACCTTGCGAAAATTCCGTTGATCAAGCACAAAAATCAATTACAAAATTTGTAACTGTTCAAAGCGGATTCATTTTGTCTGTTGTCGGCAGAGTTTCAACCCAAGGCAATCCCCATTGACCAATTTCGTTCATAAACGGATCAGGATCGAATTGTTCCATGTTGAAAACACCGCAACCCTTCCATTGACCGGAAAGAATCATCTTCGCTCCCAACACCGCCGGAACCGCCGTCGTGTAACTAATTGCTTGAGCGCCGGTTTCGGCAAAACATTCCTCGTGAACACAAATATTGTAAATGTAATACGTTTTGGGTTGTCCTTTTTGTGTTCCGGTAATCCAGCAACCAATACAAGTTTTGCCCTTTGTTCTGGAACCCAATGACGCAGGGTCTGGAAGCAACGCCTTGAGAAATTGGAGCGGAACAATTGCCCGACCTTCATACATTACCGGATCAATTCGCGTCATTCCGACATTTTCCAGAACTTTCAGATGCGTTAAATAGGATTGACCAAACGTCATCCAAAACCGCATACGCCGAACTTCAGGATAATGTTTGGTCAACGATTCCATCTCCTCATGATAAAGAAGATAAATGTCTTTTTGACCAATACCATCAGGAAAATCGAATGTTCGTTTAACCGAAAGCGGTTCGGTTTCGTGCCAAGTTCCGTTTTCGAAAAACCGTCCTTTTGCGGAAACTTCACGGATATTGATTTCGGGGTTGAAATTTGTTGCGAAGGGATAACCGTGATCGCCGGCGTTGCAGTCGATAATATCAATCGTTTCCATTTGGTCGAAATGATGTTTTTTCGCGTAAGCCGTGTAAACATTGGTCATGCCGGGATCAAAACCACTACCAAGCAACGCCAAAAGTCCCGCCTTTTCGAAACGCTCATGATAATCCCATTGCGGGCTGTAACAGAATTTTGCTGTGTCGGGATGTTCATAATTGGCGGTATCAAGATAATGAACTCCGGTTTCAAGACACGCCTCCATAATTGTTAGGTCTTGATACGGCAACGCCACATGAATCACCAAATCCGGCTTTACCTCCTTAATAAGCGCAACAAGTTCAGAAACATGATCGGCGTCCACGGTTGCGGTACGAATTTCCTCACGCCAACCGTGCGCGTAAATGTCTTGCACAATATCGTTGCATTTTGATTGGGTACGACTGGCGAAAGTGATCTGTTGAAAAATTTCACGATGTTGAGCGCATTTAAACGCGACAACTCGCCCCACTCCACCGGCACCAAGAATCAAAACATGACTCATTATATTCTCTCCTTATTTTTAAGTTTTAATATTGTATTGTTATTTTGTGATTACGGCAACGATTGGGTAATGATTTAGAGCCATTGGGCGAGATTTTTTGCCCAATAGGTCAAGATAATATTTGCGCCGGCTCTTGTGATAGCGGTCATGGATTCGAGTACAATTGTTTTTTCGTCGATCCAACCTTTTTCTGCTGCGGCTTTGACCATGCTGTATTCGCCGGAGACATTGTAGGCGGCAATCGGAACGCCTTCGAAACGGTTGCGAACTGACCGGATTATGTCAAGATACGCCAAAGCCGGTTTGACCATAACAATATCTGCACCTTCTTCGAGGTCGAGTTGAACTTCGCGAATAGCTTGACCGGCAGCGGCGGACGGATCCATTTGGTAAGAGTTTCGATTTCCGAATTGCGGGCAACTTTCGGCGGCTTCGCGAAACGGTCCGTAAAACGCGCTTGCATACTTTGCCGCATAACTCATGATTGGAATCTGCGAAAATCCTTCGCGATCCAAACCGCTTCGCAACGCTCGAACCATTCCGTCCATCATTCCGCTTGGTGCGAGCATGTCCGCTCCCGAACGCGCATGAACGAGAGCTTGACGGACTAAATTCTCCAGTGTTGCATCGTTGTCCACTTCGAAACCGCCGTCAGGTTTTTCGTTTAAAACGCCGCAATGTCCATGATCTGTGTATTCACAAAAACACAAATCGGTGATCACTAGTAATTTATTGCCGACGGTTTGTTTTACTGCGCGTACCGCATGAGCCATAATTCCGGTTTCGCTCATGGCGTCGCTGCCAATCGAATCTTTTGTTTCGGGAATTCCGAACAAAATGATACCGCCGAGACCAAGTGAAACGGCTTGTTCGGCTTCGAGAACCAATTCGTCAATCGAAAGTTGAAAATGATTAGGCATGGAGGGAATTGCCTGACGAATTCCTTTGCCTGAACGCACAAAAAGCGGAAGAATAAAATGTTCCGGTGAAAGCACTGTTTCCCGAACTAAACGCCGCATAGCCGGTTCGTAACGCAATCGACGAAGACGAACCGCCGGAAAAGAAGATAATAACATGAATTTTCCTCTAAAAAATAGGAATTGGAAATGGATTTAGGATTGAAAGTGTTTTTTAATTGTAAAAACGCAACAAATCATTCCTAACCCCACGATGCGTCAAAGAAATTCAATCCGAATAATAAGTTAATCTTTTTCATTTTTTATTCAAGAGGTCAACATCTTTTTCCGTGTTGTTGTTGGGGCGATAACATAATTGTCGAAGATGATTGTTTCTAAAACGATTGAGTTGATTCTATGTTATGAAAGATGTTGTGTTGAGTTTTTCGCAGAATCGATGAAAAGTTCCTTTATAGGTATTGTGTTATTTTCTATAAAATCACAAGCGGTATGAGTATTGTAATCGTTGTAATCTACTTTTATTTGATCTGAATTTTGTGGAAATGTTAAAAAAACACGACCGGAGTTCTATTTGGGTTGTAATATAGGGTTGTACATTTGATCGTGACCCGTTCCCCCTCCCCCCTGGAAGCATGTCTCGTTTCATAAACTCTTGCCGACTTGTTGCCAATAAAGGCGTTTGCTTAACGCTTGTGATTGGACTTATTCTGTTTGGTTTTGGTTGCCGAAGTTTTTCTAACAAATCGCCATCGGCATTTCAACCGGTTCCTGCGCAACCTGTTCCGGCTCAACCCGCGTCAACGCCAACTGATTTGGTTCGACCGGAACCAGCTCCACGCAATCCGACCCAACCGCCCCAACCCGTTTCGGTGTTGCCGAGTTCATCGCAACCTGTTTTAGCGCAATCGTTGCCGATTCCTACAACATCGTACCGACCGCCAACCTTTCTCGAAGTGGAAAATCAATCACGGTTTTCTTCTGAACAACCAATGTTGTCGTCGGGCAAAACGATGGTTTTCCGTCCGCAATCCCCTTCTGCGACTGTTCCTCCGAACATTTCGCCTAATATTCCGTCTCCTGTTTCCGCTAATACTGATGTTGACGTTTTGAACCGGCGAATTTCGGAATTGGAAAAGGCGTTGGCGGAGCGTGCGACACCGACTGATCAGGAAAAACAACCGACA
>JAIRTV010000133.1 GCA_031254675.1 Planctomycetaceae bacterium
AACACAAATTGCCGTCCGTAAACAGGGACTAGTCGGCTATCGCCGACGCGACCTTTCGGCGAAAGGTCGCCCACCTGAAAAGAGAGGTTGTCCACCTCAAAGGTAGGTGATGTTTCGACGAAACATCACGTCGGCGTTAGCCGACCAGCCTCTGTGTTGAGAAGTAAATCAAAATACAAACCACTCGGCAACACAAATTGCCGTCCGTAAACAGGGACTAGTCGGCTATCGCCGACGCGACCTTTCGGCGAAAGGTCGCCCACCTGAAAAGAGAGGTTGCCCACCTCAAAGGTAGGAGATGTTTCGCCGAAACATCACGTCGGCGTTAGCCGACCAGCCTCTGTGTTCGGACTGCAATTTGTGTTGCCAAACGGTTTGGAATCTGATTGCCAGCCGACCACAGAGGCAGTGATGTTTCGGCGAAACATCACCCACCAAATAGACGTCGGCGATAGCCGACTTGACCCTGTTTGCCGAAAATTGTCTCAAAGGTGGGTGAAAACCCTTCGGCGAAACATCACCTACCTTTGGAGCAGACCAATATAAAGAGCAGTTCTATTTTTGTTTACAGCGTCACCACGCCAACTCCAACAACTTGCGTGTCGTGAGTGATTTCCGTGTAACTCAGAACAATAAGACCCGGTATGGTCGCACTCGTCATTTGCTTCAAAGCAGTACGAATTTGCGGATTAACCAGAACCAACGGCGGTAAATTCATTTGCGTCAGTTTGTCCAATTCCGACAAAATCTTCTTGCAAAGATGTTCAATCGCATTCGGCGAAAGTCGAACATATAAACCTTGCTCACTGTGTTCGAATCCGGCACGAACCTGATCCTCCAACGCCGGATCAAGCAAAACAACATTGAGAACATTATTCTCATCACGATATCGCGTACTAATTGTTCGAGCTAATTTGGTTCGGACATAAGTCGCCAGAAGAATAGGGTCTTTGGTCTTCGCCCCGTAATCACCCAACACTTCCAAAATCGTTCCCAATTGCCGAATCGGAACTTGTTCCCGCAATAACAATTGGAGCACCTGTTGAACCACCCCCAATGTCAATACCTTCGACAACAACTCATCAACCACCGCCGGACTCGTCTTTTTAAGTTCATCAAGCAAATGTTGTGTGGCATCGCGCGTCAAAATTTCGTCAGCGTGTTTTCTAATAACTTCCAAAAGATGTGTTGCGATTACAGCACCCGGTTCAACAACCGTGTAACCAAAAATTTCCGCTTGATCTTTTGTTGTGCCGTCAATCCAGAGAGCAGGTGTTCCGAATGCCGGATCAAGTGTTTCGATTCCTTGCACTTGACCTGTTGCCACACCGGAATCCATAGCAAGATACATGTCAGGATAAACCATTCCCAACGCCACCGGTTGTCCGGCAATCTTGATGCGGTATTGAAGTTGGTCGAGTTGGAACGAATCGCGAATCCGCACCCGCGGCAAAATAATCCCAATCTCCGACGCCACCTCCTTGCGAAGACGATGAATCCGATCCAACAAATCCCCTCCCCGCGCCGGATCCGCCAACGGAATCAATCCCACTCCAACCTCCAACTCCATCGGATCAATTTTCAAATAATCCTCAACCTGTTCTTCCGCTTGCTTTGTTTTTTCGGCTTCGGCTTGAGCAACATGACTCTCTTCCGCCAACCGAACCGCTTTCGCCTTGCGCGTCATAATCAACGCCAATCCAATTGAACTCAAAGCAATCGTCCAAAGCGGCATCTTAGGCAAATCCGTCAACGTCAAAATAAAAAGAAAAAACGCCGTCAACAATAAAACAACCGGTTTTGAAAGAAGTTGCCCAATAAACTGTTCGGGGAGATTCGTGCTGTGACTGCTGCGAGTAACCAACAAACCCGTCGCAATCGAAATCAACAACGCAGGAACTTGACTGACCAAACCATCACCAATTGTCAAACGGGTAAAAATTGTCGCCGCTTCCTGCAACCCCATACCGTATTCAATCATGCCAATAAAAAGTCCACCAAGAACATTAACCAAAGTAATCACTATTCCCGCAATCGCATCACCACGCACAAACTTACCGGCACCATCCATTGCGCCGAAAAAATCCGCTGATTGTGTAATTTCTTCACGTCGTCGTTTGGCTTCGCGTTCGTCAATGATTCCGGCGTTCAGATCGGCGTCGATTGCCATTTGACGCCCAGGCATCGCGTCCAATGTAAACCGCGCCGCCACTTCGCTCACCCGTGTTGCGCCTTTCGTAATCACAACAAATTGAATCACAACAATAATAATAAAAATAATCAATCCAACAATAATACTACCACTCGCAACAAAATCAGCAAAATTCTTAATGACTTCACCGGCGGCGTATTCGCCGTCGATATTGGCGCGGGTTAAAATCAATCGGGTCGAAGCAATATTCAGCACAAGACGGAACAAGGTCGTCGCCAACAAAATCGTCGGGAAAATACTAAAATCCAACGGTTTAGTCACAAAAAGAGTTGTGAGCAGAATAATAACCGCAATAGCAATATTCATGGAAAGAAACACATCCATCAATATTGTTGGCAATGGCACAAAAATAATCAGAATACTTGCCGAAATCACAAGCGGCAGAAGCAAGTCAACAACTCGCCCTCTTTTAAGAAATCCCTGAATTTGCGCAATAACTCCATTCATAAACGGAACTATAAAAATTATGCCCAAAAAAATCCAGAGCACTTTCAAAAAAACAAAAAAAGATTCCGCAGTTCGCAAGCTAACGTGTGAACTTAGATAAACAAAGTAAACAAATTCGCAACTCGGCAACTGTTCGGGTTAAAACTTTTAACGAACTCCTCGCACAGAATCACAATAAATTTGTCCTAATTGATTTGTTGTTGCCGATACCGCCCAATCAGCGAACCCTTTGTCCGGCACAACAATTTTAATCGGCAACTCAGGATGATCCGCCAATTGGAAATGAATTCCATAGATGTTGTGTAGATTTTCTTGAGTCATTAACGATGACGGTTGACCGTCGAAAACGATATTGCCGGAATTTAGGGCAATCACATGAGTTGACTCCATCGCAGCACGATTAACATCATGCGTAATTTCAATAATCGTTTTGGCTTGCCTTTGGTGGAAAATTCGAAGCCATTGACCAATTTCACGCTGATGTTTGTAGTCAAGATAAGTCGTCGGTTCGTCAAGACACAACACATCCGTCTGTTGCGCCAATGCCGCCGCCAATTGAACCTTTTGCATTTCACCACCGCTCAACGTCTCAACAAAACGATCCGCCAAATGCATAATATCCATCAACCGCATTGCTTCTTCGACGATTTGTTGGTCGGTTTCGGAAATAGACGAAAGCGGTCTCAAATGTGGATACCGCCCCATCTCAACACGTTGCCGCACCGTAAACGCAAAAATCCCCGGCACAAATTGCTGAACATAAGCGATTCGTCGTGCTA
Source organism: Planctomycetaceae bacterium (assembly GCA_031254675.1). Classification (GTDB taxonomy): domain Bacteria; phylum Planctomycetota; class Planctomycetia; order Pirellulales; family Thermoguttaceae; genus WRKP01. The sequence continues at coordinate 3,439 of JAIRTV010000133.1, forward strand.
ATTCCCGCTGTGATACTTTCCGAATCGGTTGACCCTCAAATAAAATCTCGCCCGTCCACAAATTCAAAAGATTATCAAGACATTTCAGCAAAGTCGATTTACCGGCTCCGTTGGCGCCGATAATAGTCAAGTGTTCGCCCCGAACAACATCAAACGATACCGCATTCAATAACGTTTTGGTTTTCCGTTTTACCGTGAGGTTGCGGACTGACAACAACGGACTCAATATCGGAATATGATTGGTTTTGTCCGTATTAACAACACTGTTGGGCATAATTTTACAAAATCACAAAATAACGTACTAATCAATAATCAACAGAATCGTAGAATCAATCGAAATAACTTACCATTATTTTCTTGTTCTCGATTCTCTCAATCTTCCTATTTTCTTTTTTATCATTTTGACTAAGGCATTTTAATCAAAGCGATTTTTTTCTGCAAGATCGTTCTGAATCGACTGAACACGGCAACAAATTGCGATAACGAATCGCTTGAACTTTGGCGAAATGGGAATTGGATTTTTCAACACCCCATTGTTTTGTAGTTGGAAAATATTAAAATCTGCCTAGTATTTACAAGGTTGTTGTGAAAAGTTGTTGCTGAAAGAGAGTAAAATTTTCGGGTTATTACGGAATGAATTATGCGTAAATTACTTGACGAAACATTATCGCGGTTTGAAGAGCTTGAAAGTCAAATGGCAATGCCGGAAGTTTTAGCGGATTCGCACAAACTCCAACTGGTTGCCAGAGAACACGGAACAATCGCCAAAATGGCAACAAAATATCGGCGTTTCAAACAACTCAACGCCCAAATCGAAGAAGCAAACGAAATGCTTCATTCGCCGGATTTGGAAATGCGCGAACTTGCCGAAATGGAAATTCCCGAACTCAAAACCGAACGCGAAACTCTTTGGAACGAACTCCTTGATATGACGATTGGCGGCGCAGACGCCAATCGTGCTAATCTTGTTCTTGAAATTCGCGCCGGAACCGGAGGTGATGAAGCCGCCTTGTTCGCCCGCGATCTGTACGAAATGTATAAACATTATTGCGAAGATCGAGGTTGGAAAGTTGAAATATTATCGTATAACCCAACCGAACTCGGCGGTTTCAAAGAAATGGTACTCGGTGTGGATGGCGAAGGTTGTTTCCGGAATTTGCAGTTCGAAAGCGGAGGGCATCGTGTTCAGCGTGTTCCCGAAACCGAAGCAAAAGGACGAATTCATACCTCCGCCGCAACTGTCGCCGTCATGGCAGAACCGGAAGATGTAGAAATTGACCTCAAACCGGAAGATTATCGCAAAGATTTGTATTGCTCCAGCGGTCCCGGCGGACAACACGTCAATAAAACCTCTTCCGCCGTCCGATTAACTCATTTCGCAACCGGAATTGTGGTTGCCTGCCAAGATGAACGAAGTCAACACAAAAATTTTGCCAAAGCATTGCGGATTCTCAAATCACGACTCTACGAAACCAAACGCGACGAAGAACAAAAAAAACGCGCCGAAGAACGTCTCAGTAAAATCGGAAGCGGTGACCGTAGCGAACGAATCCGAACTTACAACTTTCCTGAAAATCGTGTTACAGATCACCGAATCGGTTTGACATTGTACAAACTCGATACCATTCTCGCCGGCAATCTCGCGCCGGTTATCGACGGACTCTTAGAATATGAACGCCAAGAACTCCGAAGCGCATTCGGAAATACCGACGTATCGTAACAAAAGATCCTCAATAAACGCAACTAATAAACCGGATTGCTTTCCGCAAACATCCGATCATACGAAACCGGTAACAACAACACTTGATTTTTCTGCCGGTATTGTTGCGGCGTCATCCCCAATTCGCGACGAAAAATACGCATAAAATATTGAGGCGGCGAAAACCCGATCCGGTGTCCTATTGCCGTAACGGGAAGATTCGTGTCCCGCAACAACAATTTGGCGTGTTCCAACCGCACACGTGTCAATTCCGCTTCCGGCGAACGTCCCAACCAATAACGGAAACGACGTTGAAGCGTTCGAAGCGTCAGCGTAACTGATTCTGCAATTTCAGTAATACTAATCGGCTCCATAAAATGATTCCGAATAAATCGTAACGCCCGCGCAACATCAGAATCCGTAATAGCAATACTATCAGTTGATTGTCGAACCACCACATGTGACGGATTGATCATCACCGGAGAAAATACTTTGTGAGGATGAGTCATTTTTGTCTCTAAAAGCCGCGCTGCCGTGTAGCCAAGCAGACGGCTATTCAAATCAATACTCGAGAGTTGCGGCGAAAGCAACGAACAAACAAGATCGTCATTGCCGCAACCCAAAATCGCCGCCTCTTCGGGAACCGCAATCCCCACATTCTGACACGCCTCCAAAATGTAAAAAGCATGAATATCAATCGCTGTTAAAATCGCCACCGGTTTCGGAAGAGAAAGAAGCCATTCGCTAAGACACGTATCCGCCGAACAAATTAAACCGTCAAGAAAATGATCTTTGATTTTTTGATAGGGCAATGGACAAAAAGAACACGAAATATCTCCTTTGCGTAACAATTGTGCTGCAAAAGCTTGACCGCGACGTTTTGACCAAGCCGTTTTATCGGCACGAAAAAAGGCGAAGTTACGGAAACCGCGATCCCAAAAATGATTTACTGCCAACTCGGCAAGATAATCACTATTTTCGTAAACATCACACGCAAAACCGGAGCCCAGAAGTTCGACTAAGGGAATACCTTTTTCGCGAAGAATAACACCGGTTTTCCGATCAGCGGATCGTGTAATAATCCCATCGCCATACCATGTTGA
>JAIRTV010000151.1 GCA_031254675.1 Planctomycetaceae bacterium
CATTCGCCAATTGGAGAACTCCATTCACCAATTGGAGAACTCCATTCGCTAATTGGAGAACTCCATTCACTAATTGGAGAACTCCATTTGCCAATTGGAGAACTCCATTCGCTAATTGGAGAACTCCAATTTAGCTCCTTTTCGTGTTTTTTGTGGTTTCGTGTTAAGAAAAATGAAACGCGAAATTGCACGAAAAACACGAAAAACGAAAGAAAATATCTAATAATCCCAATAGTATAACCCTTAAATTCAATTTTTTTGGCGAAAAGAATTTTTTTCTTTGATGAAAAAGAACACTTCTTTTCTAGTTGTGAAATCATTTGACCGTTTTAACAAAGTGAAGTGTCTTTTTATCATGTGGACAATTCTGCAACGTATCATCATCAATTTGTCTGTTATGAAAAATTTGTGCAAATACTAAAAACTGATACGAAACAGTATTATAAGGAACGTGTTATGAGTGGTTTTTGGCAACAACATCGCATGTTGATTTCAATGGTTACGCTTTTTCTGGCTCTGGGAGCCATTCCTTTTATGATCGTGAGATTTCTTCCTTCGGAACCGTCCGAAACAACATCGTCCGAAGAATCCACGCTTGATCTTGCCGACGAAACCAATTCGGAAACCACCGCCGAAGAAATAGAAAACACCAACAAACAACATCCATTCAGCCGTTTTCTCGAACCAATTCAAGAAGAAGAAAAAATAGAGGAAACAAAAAATAATACGGAAAATATTGATCCGGTTGTCGCCGTTCCGTCCGTAGCGTTACCGAAACCAATAGATCAACCGGAATCAGAACCAGCGATTAAAATTCCTGTCAAACCAAACGTTCAAGCAATCGTTCCGCCCGCTCCGCCTGTTACGCCAATTGTTGGAATTGATAGCAAAAACAATGATCCGGCAACTCCAGCTCAACCCGTTTCCCCAAAACCAGAACCCGCCAAAATCGAACCGCCCAAACCGATTCCGGTTCAACCGGAATTAGCGGAAACGGAACCGAATAAACAGAACCCCCAAAAAACAGAAACCAAAAAAGCAGAACCACAAAAAATTGAAACCACAAAAATTGAAACAACTCAATCTTCGCCGGATTTAATTCCGTTCCTCTATTTCTATCGACAATCTCGCTCCGGTACGCGAACCGTTATGCTTTTTCCGCTAACACCAAAATCAACTCCCTTCGTTTTCGAAACAAAACCAACACCAACCGTCGTTCCCATCATCCCTGTTGTTCCAATTATTCCTGTTCGCCCCATTCCAATTGTTCCCGTATTGCCGATTCAACCAATTTATACCTTGTTTACGGTTCCGACAATAGAATATTATCCGGTGTTTCGGTAAAGTAAGTCGTTTTCATGTTCAACATGTTCAAATTGGAAGAGATCGTATTGAATGGGGGGGATTTCACAACGTAAGAAGTTTGACCAATTTTTGTTTTATTCATGTTTTCTGTTTTACTCATTGCGTGTTTTGCGGCGTTTCTTTTTAGTGTGTTCCTTTGCCGACAGATTCGGTATTTTGCTCCTTATTGGGGGTTAGTTGACCATCCCGGCGAACGGAAAATTCATACAAAACCAATTCCAACCGGTGGCGGTTTAGGTATTGGACTGAGTGTTTTATTGACCTTCGCACTCTGTCAACTTTGCCTTATTCTTATCATGCACACCGAAATGTTACAATCATTGTTTCCGGCATTGTTTCCAACAGTGTTTCAAACAGTATTTCCAGAAGTGGTTCTGGTTCATTTGAACGGTGTTGTTTATCGAAGCCGTCCGCTTTGGATATTGTTAGGGCTTGGCGGTGTGCTGTTGCTGCTCGGTACAATCGATGACCGTTACAATTTGAGTTGGATATTCCGTTTTGGTGTTCAGATTGTAGTTGCGATTATTGTGGTTTCTTGCGGTTGGCGATTGACCGTCTTCATCAATGCTCCAATTCTCACGAATGTTTTGAGTGTGATCTGGATTGTCGGGTTGGTCAATTCATTCAACATGCTGGACAATATGAATGGATTGTCGGCTGGTATAGCAACAATTTGTAGCGTGTTCCTTGCGGTTGTTATGTTTATCACCCCCAATCCCTTGTCGTTACAACCACAATTTTTTGTCGCTGGTTTTTTGTTCGTTCTGGTTGGCGCTCTCGCCGGCTTTTTAATGTACAACAACCCGTTTCACGCATCACTCTTTATGGGAAACGGCGGCGCGTATTTTATCGGTTTCCTTTTGGCAACGTCAACATTAACCGCTACGTTTTCCGGTTACGATGGTATGGCTCACACGGTTTATGTTCCGTTGCTGATTCTTGCTGTTCCGGTTTACGATATGACAACTGTTATTCTCATTCGAATCCGTAATAAAAAAAGCCCGTTCGTCGGAGACAAAAATCATTTTTCTCATCGGCTTGTCGATCTCGGATTCTCAAAAACACAAGCCGTTTTAACCGTTTATCTAACAACAACAATTTGTTGTCTCGGCTCATTATTATTGTATCAAGTCAATTTTCTCGGTGCTTCACTGATTTTCTTGCAGACATTACTCCTTTTATTCCTTATTGGTATCATAGAATATGTCGGGAGAAAATGAATTGATATTGATAACAATTTGTTCCCAACTTATTGTTCGTAAGCAACAACACGTCCCGAAAAAAGAGTACGAATAGATTCGATTTCTTGAGTTTTCCGAACCACAACAATCATATTTTTCGTACATTCATCATCCAACAAAAAATCATTCCGTACGCGCCATTCATTTTCGTTTTTCCATTGATTATTTTCTTGCATGGTATCCCAATTTGGAGTTGTGCCATAGTTGAGCAACTTAACTCCTTTAGACATTGCGTAATCTTGCGGAATACCGATTCCGTAAGGTTCGAAATTCATTCGTTGTAAATCTTTCCGCCATGTAAACAAGGTTGTGGATCGTGCCGGATGATTTTCCGTAAAAGAAGTTACAGGAATATTTCCGGCAATATGCAAACTGCTAGCGCGAATCCGGTGTTCTCGGAGAATACGGCAAAGTGTTGCCAAACTGTTGCGCGGAGCGGACGGAGAACAAAGTAAATCATTACAAAATTCGCGTCGAGTTTCTCCATTCCAGATTCCGTGTTGGCTGCGTGTCCAATGCCAAAGATAATCGTTCGGCAATAAACGTAATTCCGCCGAAGGTTCCGGCAACACATATTTAAGTCCGGCAACAGGAAAACGGTAAGACGAACAATCGAAACGAATATCAATTCGTTCCGCCGGTAATAACGCTGTAATTTTGGCAAGATGTCCGTTTTTTCGCAACCACAACGGATAAACACAATCCGCGTTGAAACAAATAAACCGATCGCGTTCTTCCCAAGATTCGACGGTAGTACAAGATTCAAAAACGCATGAAAATTGTTTGGTGAATTCTTCTTGGGTCATGGGTTTGACAATGACCGGATGAATAGGAATATTAACTTGTAACAATGCCGTTAGAATACAATCCCAATGAGTTTGTCCGGCGGAAGTGATTGCGGTAATGTTTTGTGATTTCAGAAATTCTGTGGCAATTTTTAGCCGTAGAATTGGTTCGTCTTGCCCGCAAACATGTTTCGGTAAATGCGAAAAAAGCAACGCGATTTTCTGCATAAGTTGATAATCAATTGTTTTACTATAGGTAATTTCTTATTTGATTAACGATACTGCAATTTTCGTAGGTTGTCAAGCCGCCGTAAATATCTGTACAGTGTAA
>JAIRTV010000170.1 GCA_031254675.1 Planctomycetaceae bacterium
ATGATGAAAACTTCGAAGAATTCAAAAATGGCATCAACAACTGCCTCGACAAAGTCGAAACTGACTACAAAGAAGAAATCAAAAAACTCATGACGCCAAAATTTCAAAACTTTAAAAAAGAACAATTGGTGGCGTTGTAAAGTATATTAACTAAAAGGTGGGTGATGTTTCGCCGAAACATCACATTGCCGCAAGGCAATTCTGACCCTGTGTTGAGCTGGCAATTTGTGTTGCCGAGTTGTTTGGAATCTGGTTGCCAGCCGGAAGCAGGGGCTGGTCGGCTATCGCCGACGCGACCTTTCGGCGAAAGGTCGCCCACCTTTTTCGAAACATCACACACCTTTGAGGCAACATCACCCACCTTTTTCGGAACATCACCGCTTGCGGCATTTCAACTATTCACTATTCACTACTAACTATTAACTATATTAACTCTCTCTTCCTCACAAAGAACACAAAAAAACAAATCGGTAATCACACAAAACCCACCGAAATCCAAACACCAACCCCTACTCGACCAAAAGTTTTTATGGTATATTGTGTCCGTCTTGGAAATTTGTCTCCGCGTACCAATATCTGTTATTTTGTTGAACAGCCTCATCGGGCGTTAATTTTTTGAACAAAACCATGTCCAACTTTTTTAACGACAATCACGATATTCGTTTTCTTTTTGACTATTTCGATCTTCGCGAACTCGCCGCCATTCAAGAACGAGAAACATTAAACGGCAACGCCGATTATCTACCCGACAACCCCGACGATACCATCGATAATTATCGCCGAATTTTGGAAATCGTTGGCGAAATCGCCGCCAACACTCTCGCCCCAAACGCCGAACAAATCGATAACGAAGGAAATATTCTCAACCCCGACGGCACCGTCACCCTCCACCCCCTCATCCAACAAAATCTCAACCGACTCATCCAAGCCGATATGATGGGTTTCACCCTGCCACGACAATACGGCGGCTTGAATTGCCCCATCCTCATCTACACAATCGCCACAGAATTAGTTGCCCGCGGCGACGGCTCCTTCATGAATATGTTCGGACTACAAGGAATCGCCGATACCATTTATGCCTTCGCCTCCGACGAAATCAAAAATGACGTGTTGCCAAAATTCTCCTCCGGCAACGTCACCGGCGCCATGGTGTTGACCGAACCCGACGCCGGAAGCGATCTCCAAGCTGTTCGGCTTCGCGCCGACCAATTACCAGACGGCTCCTGGGTTCTAAACGGCGTCAAACGCTTCATCACAAACGGTCGCGGCGAAATCTTGTTGGTGTTGGCACGAAGCGAACACGAAATAAAAGATGGACGCGGACTCAGTTTGTTCCTCTGCGAACGTTCGCCGGCAGTAAAAGTACGCTGCCTCGAAAAGAAACTCGGTATTCATGGAAGCCCAACCTGCGAATTAGTGTTCGACAACACTCCAGCACGCCTAATCGGTGAACGTCAACGCGGACTCATTACTTACGTTTTGGCGTTAATGAATGGAGCGCGACTCGGTATTGCCGCCCAATCGCTCGGTATTGCCGAAGCCGCCTACCGCTTGGCGCGAACCTACGCCCACACGCGCATCCAATTCGGCGCCCCCATCGAACGATTGTCGCCGGTTGCGGAAATGGTTGTCGGAATGCAATTGCAAATCGAAGCCATGAGAGCATTAACTTACGAAACAGCCCGAGTCTGCGACCTCGAAAATAATACCAACCGACTCCTCGAATTTCACCCCGACAAACTCTCAGAATCCGAAAAAAAAGAACTAAAACAAAACAGCCGAACATACAAACGACTCAACGCCATGTTAACTCCCATGAGCAAATATTTTAGCGCCGAAGGTTGTATCTCGGTCGCGTCAAACGCCATTCAAGTTTTAGGTGGAAGCGGTTACATCAAAGATTATCCCGCTGAACGTTATCTCCGCGACGCCCGAATCACTTCCATCTACGAAGGAACAAGCCAATTACAAGTCGTCGCCGCCATCAAAGGAATTACAAGCGGCGTCTTCGCAACCTATCTCGACTCCTTCGAAAAGAAAATCTACGACAACCCCAAACTCGAAGAACTCAAAACCCTCTTAATCAAAGAACGCCAAGAAATTCAATCCGCCGTCGAGTTCGCCAAATCAAAAAGCGGCGCCTATGTCGAATTGATTGCCCGACAACTCGTTGATGCGGCGATTGCGGTGTTGACGGGGCATTACCTACTAGGGCAAGCAACAAAAAATGAACGGAAAAAACATGTCGCCGAATTATTTATCACACAAAACGAACCCGTCATAACAATGAAATGTGTTCAGGTCAAACAGGGAAACTCAAAAATAATCGACGATTACGAACTTCTCGCCGGTCCCGTTCCGGTTGTGTAAGAAAGAGAGAGAACAATTCCGTCGTACTAAGCTCAAACAGTAATCGTATTCGTGTCCAATTAGAGAACATCGTTTCGCGGCAACATCATGAATCCGCCCATCGTTACAGGAACATTCGGGTCTTTGGTCACCTTGTTCGGCTCATCTTTTTTCCATTTCGGAAGAGAAAAAATATTTGTCTGAGAATGTTGGCTCGCTTTGGTTGCACAACCAACCGAAAATAGCAACGGACAAAATAATAAGCCACAAAACACAAAACCAATAAAATGTTTTTGAAATAACGACATGCTTTCACTGCTCCATAACACCAAACAATTCCGATTGTAAAAATCACCACGATTTGACGATTCGATTAAGGCTTTAATTGTTTAAGTATTGCTTAGAAGAAAATCGTCATAATCGTTATAAAAGTTTAATTTTTATCAAACTCTCTCCCAAAAGGAACAAAAAAATGAGTTCAACACAACAAGCTTTCGAACTGGCAAAGGAACATTATGCGGAAATCGGTGTTCCGGTTGAGGAGTGCTTGTCAAAACTGGCGGACGTTAAAATATCGCTGCATTGTTGGCAAGGCGACGATGTTGGCGGTTTTGAGTCGGCAGCGGGATTGACTGACGGCGGAATTTTAGCCACCGGAAATTACCCCGGGAAAGCACGAACTCCAGAGGAATTACGTCAAGACGCCGAATTAGCGTTCAAACTGATTCCGGGCAAACACCGCTTCAATCTTCACGCCATTTATCTGGAAAATCACGGCAAAAAAATTGAACGAGACGAAATTACTCCCGAACATTTTCGCGGTTGGATTGATTGGGCAGAATCCAATGGTTTGGGTCTTGATTTCAATCCGACTTATTTTTCCCACCCGCTCGCGTCCGAAGGATTTACGCTGTCGCATTCGAACAAGGAAATTCGCAAATTCTGGATACGTCATGGAATTGCCTGCCGGAAAATCGCCGAAGAAATGGGCAAAAAATTACAAACTCCCGCTGTTGTTAATTTTTGGATGCCTGACGGTTTCAAAGATATTCCGGTTGATCGATTATCTCCAAGACAACGAATGAAAGAATCGCTCGACGAAATTTTCGCCGAAAAAATCAATCCGCATTATGAACTTGATGCAGTTGAGAGTAAATTGTTCGGAATTGGCAGTGAGACTTATGTTGTCGGATCGCATGAATTTTTCATGGGTTATGCTGCTAAAAATGATAAATTACTCTGTCTTGACGCGGGACATTTTCACCCGACCGAAGGGATTGCCGACAAACTTTCTGCGTGTTCTCTTTTCTTCAAAGAATTTCTACTCCATGTCAGCCGTCCTGTTCGTTGGGACAGTGATCATGTTGTCATTTGGAATGATGATTTGCGGTCAATTGCCGAAGAACTAATTCGCAACAATTTATTAGAGCGTACTCATATTGGTCTCGATTTCTTCGATGGAACGCTCAACCGGATTGCTGCATGGACTATTGGAACTCGCGCGATGCTCAAAAGTTTGCTTGCCGCGTTGCTGGAACCAATCGACCAACTACGGCAATGGGAACTCGAAGGTGATTACGCAAGGCGATTGGCGGTTCTCGAAGAGCTCAAAACAATGCCATTCGGTGCCGTCTGGAATCAATATTGCGAAAGAAACAATGTTCCTGTCGGACTCGCATGGATTGATATTGCCAAAAACTACGAACAAAATGTTCTGTTAAAACGCAGTTGATGCAATTAGTCCTTTACTAAAAAAACTTGGGGGAATCGTATTACTATGAACGAAAATCATTTCATCGTCGAAATAGGAAATGAAAAACTCCTCATCAAACCGGGACTTCCCGAATTCTTTGGATTCACGGGAGGCATTGGTTGCTTGGGAGCATTGTCATCTCTGGGTGGTGTTGTTGAACAACTTGAATATTTTTGGGTATTTTGTGCACTGTTTGCATTCATTAGCGTTGCGTTTTTCAAAAAATCCAGCATTAATCTGCGTATGCCGGAAAGGTTGATAATGCTCGGATTTCTTGGATTCCTTGGCTATTTGGGATATATTCCCGGAATGGAATTTTTGAAGGGGTTGCATTGTCTTTATTTCTTTTTTGGTTTTTCTGGTTTTCTGGGCTTTCCCAAAAAACACTTTTATTAAACCTTTTCTCAACTCAATATTACGAAACACGCTCAATTTAGACAATTACAAAAATAAATATTAACATCAAATCCTTGCGTTAGGGGGAGTTAGAGAAAAGGTCTAATACATGAGAAACCGTGACGACGACTTTAAAATGATAAAATCGCAACAAAAAAATAAAGATTAAAATAAATCAGCAAAATCATGAAGCAATAAATCTTTGTCTCCTTTGGCAAATCACCCAAGAATCCAAACAAAATTCCTTCGCGTTCACAGGACGGCGTGTGAATTTGGGTAAACAGAAAATTTTGGCAAAATTAGGAAATGAGATCAACGCCTCATCGGAACTGTTAATTGAAGAATCCACAAAAATTCGTCTTGACTTAAATCGAAAAATATTGTAATTCCCTTATTACAAAAGTTCGAATCAAATTAAATTGCACCGGTTTTCAATAAAATAGGTGCAAATTGAATTTGACATAAACCAAAAACGTAATAAATTTTCCAAAGGGAATGTACGTATCACGGTCAATGAAATCAAGCACGGTTATTAGTTTTTTTATTGCGGTGTCCTTATTATTCTTTACCGGTTCCGGTCAAGCACAATATGGCGGCGCCCAACTTTTCAACGGCAATTCCGGTACGTACGGTTCGATTGGTTACGGCTCTGCGACATCGAGTTCCGGCAATTACGGATCGACGCAAAATAATATTGTTCTCAATTTTAACCCGAATCATTACAATCCGGTGTTGATTGCTCAAAACACAACCACCGGAACGATCTCACCAATAACACCGGCAACGCCCAACTATCCCACGACAACTCCGTCGGCGACATCTCCGATAATTCCCTCGACGGTTCCGCCACCAATTCCGGCAAACTCTTTGTCGCTCCTTTCGCCGTTTGATCCTTACGCAACTCCTTATCCTTCTTCTGGTTCCGGTTCGCTGCTTGATTCCGCTTCCTACAACGCGAATTCCGCTTACATCGGAAGTTCAGGAATTTATTCCGGCAACTTCGAACGATTCGTGCCGGAAACTTACGCCGCAATGCGTCGGTTTCGGGAAGCGACACGATTCGATTACACCTTTTTACCGGGCGGAAACAAATCAAATTCGTTTGGCATGAACGAAATTGATATTCGCATGCAATTAGGAATTCCATGCCGATTTATTCCGAATCACGGTTCGGGAACAGGATTCTTTTATGTTGCGCCGGGAACCAATCTCGTGTGGTGGGAAGGTCCCGTCGGTCCACCGAATATGTCTCCAAACGGTTTTGGAGCGTTTATTGATTTCGGAATGCAACCGCAATTCAACGAAGTTTTTTCTCTCAATATGTGGTTTCGGCTTGGAGTGTTTTCCGATTTCAAACATGTTTCGTCGGAATCATTTCGGTATCAGGGGCGGTTTGAAGGTTTATTCAATGTCTCGCCGAATGTTCAGATTTCCGCTGGAATAATTTATCTGGATCGGGTTCGGCTTAAAATTTTGCCAACCGGCGGGATCATTTGGACTCCACGCGATGATTTGGTACTCAAATTGGTGTTCCCCAATCCGAAAATTTCCAAACGACTCTGGAACAGCGGCAACGCAGAATGGTGGGGATATATTCAAGGTGATTATGGTGGCGGGAGTTGGAGTATCGACGGAATCGGAAAAACAGATTACAACGATATCCGAATCGGTGCCGGATTGGAATTTGAAACATTAACCCGCATCGGCGGTTATCTGGAATTTGGCGGAAGTTTCGCGCGGGAATTGTATTCACACAACCGTCATTGGGCAAAACCTCCTAGTGTTCTTTACTTAAAAACTGGATTTATTTTTTAATTTGGAAAATGTGATTGGTTAATTGGTTACCGGCAATTTCCAAACCACAAATCAAAAACCGCATACATGAATCGTTTTATTGTTTTCGTTACTGTGATTGTGATTTCTTTCGGTTGTCGAGTAACGGCGTCCGATACGGTGTATATTCCGGCAAATTCGTTTCCGCCCGAAACAATTGATCTCAATCCGTATCCTGGTTTGGGAGCCAACGCTGTTACCGGAGAATCTTACGTGATTCCCGTACAAACCTATTCCGGTTTGTCGTCTGGTTCGCCCACAAGCCCCGCCGCCGCAACCTCATCATTCTCCTCAACATTATCAGCGGAAAAGTGGTTGCCGGATTTGTCGGACGACGAACTCGCCAATTCCGTTTTCACGTCAACACCCAAAACAACAGGCGAACTTTATCTTTCACGTATTCCAAATGGAAAACGTACAGGAATGTTCCAGAAAGCGAATTTCAATGCACTTTGGGCGCCAAATAGTGGTGGTCATAAAGGTCTTGGTCTTACGCAACTTGATCTTTCGGCAATGTTTGCATTACCGTTACCGTCGCCGGATTCGCCGTTGATTATTACTCCGGCGTTTCAGGCAACATTTTTTGATCCGAAAATCAATAATTACGCTACAAAGAAAACCTTGTACACAACCGGTTTCGATTTCCGTTGGATTAAGCCGGTGGTTCAAAACAAATGGACGCTTGATTTGGGGGTTGCGGTGCAATACAGTGGAGATTTCGAGGTTAAAGGCAGTAAAGCGTTACGATTTCCTGCGCACATTGCGTCGGTGTGGAATTGCAATCCGCGTTTGAAGGTAATTTTAGGCGTGGTTTATTTGGATCGCAAAGATGATTACAATTGGCTTCCGATGGCGGGGTTAATTTGGACGCCGCATGAAGATATTAGTGTTGAGTTGGTGGTGCCGCGAATACGAATTGCGGAACGGGTTTATTGGTTTGGTTTGGCGCCTGGCAGTGAAACATCGGATTGGGTTTACACCGCATTCGAATTAAACGGCGGTTCGTGGGGTTACGAATTGCAAAACGTTTCCGCAACATTTAACGATACGATTGATTATCGTGACTTAAAATTGTTACTCGGATATGAACGACGTTGTGCGTCCGGCATAACACTCGGTTTGGAGTTTGGATACATGTTTGCACGAAAATACGAATTAGACCGAATTGGTTACAAAACTCATCCGGCTGATTGTGTATTTTTAAGAATCCGAACATC
>JAIRTV010000173.1 GCA_031254675.1 Planctomycetaceae bacterium
CTGTTACCTTTGCAGGAACAACCGTTTGCACTGCACGAATCTTTCTTTTTTGACATATTTACCTCGAAATTGTGTTTGACATTAAACTACACCGAACACGCTACAACAAAAAATACACCTCAAATTAACAAAACAAAAAGTGCATTTAACCAAACGTGAACGGCTTTTACCAAACGCAGCTCAGAATTGCAAATCTAACAGAATTAGCGGTAATTCCAAGCACGAAATAGTTTAAAACCTCCGTCCAAAATGGAGATGTTTACTATTAAATTCCTTTAACTAACATCTTTCGCAACATCCATGCCAAATTTCTCCTGCCAAAATGACAGATAAACCACAAACCAAAATTAACACATTCCTAAAAATAATTTTTCAATTGATACTATATATACTATATTTGTCCAAACTGCCTGCTATGTCCCCATCACACAAGAAAAAATTCGAGATCAAAAAGAATTTTTAGAGATTGTCGAACACGAGAGAATATGAGGGGAATTGACTAGTTATCACTTTCAATTAAACTTAGGCGGTTTATAGAATGTATTAAGAAATTATGTCTTTCGGCAAACAATCAGGAAGAACAACCGACAAAATGAAAAAAACCAAACTAACAGCAATACAAACTCCTGCAGGTAATATGACTTTCAAAGAAGCGAAAATAATTATCGAATGTAAATTATTTGAAATAACCACCGTTTCACCCAACGATTTCCATGATCAAAGAAAATAAAAATCAGGTTTGGAAAAATCAAGCTTTTCAAAGAATCGTGAACGGTTACAATATGTTTTTAGCAAACTCTTATTATTGAAAGTTAGGTTGTGTTTATTTGATGTCTGGTAAATATAAAGGTTCAATTTTTCGTAAGTTGTTTCGATACCGATGGGGCGAGCCATTGGCGTTTGCGGTTATATTTGCTATTGGACTTATTTTCTTTTTGGGGCATGTGAAGAGTTGGCTTGTTCCGCAACTTACGATTTGGCAAGAGTTCGTTCAGACAAAAGGTGAAGTTCTTGATACTCGTATTCTTGAGAAGTTAGTTGATGGCAAGTTGAAGTATTCGCCGGAAGTGTTTTTGCAATATGATGTGCCTACTTCAAAAAAAACTAATCCAAATGACAACGTCCCCGAAAAAACAACTTACAAAATTTGGACATTCAACGAAAAACATTTACATTCCGGTGGCGATTTTTCTTACAATAAAGACGAGGCACAACAATTAATCAATACTTATAAAGTAGGTGATTCTATTGATTGTTGGTATCGTTTGAGTGAGCCGAGTCTTGTGGTTGTTTATCGTCAATCTTCTTATAGTGGTAGTTTTTTTTTATTGTTATCATTTTCGTTGTTGTTGCTTGGTTTGCTTGGTTTTTGTTTTTCTTTTCGGTTGAAGCCGGTTTCGACGGAGCATTGGGCGGCGTTGGAAACTGTTGCGGTTGATTCGCCGCTTTCTACGTTGGCGGGTGATGTGCGGAGTATGGCATGGTCAACCGTTCCTGATATTAAAATAGTCAATGAAAGTCCGGGTACACATTTAGCGTTTCGTTTGCCGCTTGGCAATCAACCGATTTTTCCGCTTGTTGGTTTAACGTTATTTACGATTGCGTGGGTTGGGATTGCGGTTGCGGTAATGGTTCATTCGGTAACAAATCCGGCGTTAGGTTTGTATGATATGGTTGGTGGAACGTTGTTGCGGTCGTTATTTCTTGGTGTTGGTTTTTTTCTTCTTTTCATTATGGTTCGCAAGTATATTTTTGTATTTGGGACGGGATTAATGTTATTGGAGATTTCGGATCATCCGATTTATTCGGGCAGGCGTTATCGTTTATTGTTAGTTGTTAATGGGACGTTGCAATTTCACGAGTTATCGGTTTCGATAATTTGTGAAGAGGTTGCAAGATTCACGCAAGGAACAGATACCGCAACAAATCGCCGAAATGTTTTTAAACAGATAATTTTTCGCAAAACGGATTTTGACACATCGGTGGATATGCCGTTGAATGAAGAGTTTTTTGTCCAATTACCAATAGGCGCAATGCACTCGTTCAGACAAGAAAACAACGAAATCGGTTGGAAAATAAACATCACCGCAAGAATTGCAGGTTGGCAAGAAATACAACGCGAATGCCCAATTGTTGTAAGACCGATAATAATGAACGACACAACACCAGAAGATCTAAACAGCTCAATAATCTATAAACTAACTCAAAAATAAATTGTTGCTAAAAACCTGTTTTGCTAGGGTAAAATAGGGGTTAGGGGAGAGTTTAGATTTAGTGATCGAAAATAGATTTTTAGAAGTTATCATAATTGTAATTGACTAAATTACACCAACTATTCAAAGATTCCGAAACGTTCTAAAAGTTTTTTTTCGTTCCCTAACCCCTAATCCCTACCCCCTAACCCCTATTTCCTAATTCCCCTCTTTCTTTTTCTTTGCGTTTTGTTGGTTTTCTTGTAGGATTTTCGTGCTGTAGTCGGTTAATGAAACAACGGCGCGGCTTATTAGGACAAAGTTTTCGCCGTTAAATTCGGTGAATGTTCCGTCAATTTTCCATGTTCCGCGTTCTGGTCGTTCGGCAATTGATTTTAGTATTCGTTCAAGATTTAAATTTTCTAAACAAACGTATCTGTTATTTCCGTCGAGTGTGTACATTGTTGTTCTGCTTCCGGTTTGGCGGAAGAAGACACGTTTATTTTGGAAGGTTGTACCTTCGCGGATTCGTTTTTTTGTTTGTTGTATTGGTTCGTTTGAATTGATAGGTTTTTCGTCCATATCTGGGCTAGGTGGCGCAGGAGGGCGTTGTCCCATTGCGAATAAGCCAACAAACAAAAACCAACACAACACAAAAACAAAAAATAATTTCTTAACCATCTTTCAATTGAATTTTCAAAATAGAATTTATGCTGAAGCCGTTTTAAAATCAGGAAGCTGAACACGGCAAGCGTAGCATCGCGAAGCGTTTGTTCATGGGCGAAGCCTACCGCCCATACCGGCTTCGGTATAAACTAACCCTTATTACACAATAGTGTCTTATGCAGCTTCTCGAGTTTTGTTTGGAACAGTTGCAGTTGGCAAGACGGTTCGGGCGTCGCGTGATTCTATAAATTCTCTGATTGCGCCGATGACTAGGCGTTGTTCGGCTTCTGTTAGTTCTGGGAATATTGGCAATGCTAAAACTTCGCGGCTTGCTTTATATGTTTCTGCGAGTGATTGTGGTGAGTATCCGAGATATTTGAAGCATTCTTGTTCGTGCAATCCGAGAGGATAATAAATTTCTGTTCCGATTTTGCGTTCGGACAATTTGGCTTTCATATTGTCTCGCAAGCCGTCGCGAACTCGAATTGTGTATTGATTCCAAACGTGTCGGCGGTCTTCCAATGTTTTTGGCAAAGTTATTTTGTCATCCAAACCGGCATCGATAAACATGTCGTTATATCTTCGTGCGTTTTGGATTCTCATATTTGTCCAACTTTCGAGGTATTTTAATTTGACGTTTATTATTGCGGCTTGGAATGAGTCGAGGCGGCTATTTATACCGATTACGCTGTGGTAGTATCGCGGTTCCATTCCGTGAACGTGGTACAAATTCAGGCATTTTGCGAATTTTTCGTAGCGTGTTGTAACGAGACCGCCGTCTCCTGCGCCGCCGAGATTTTTTGTTGGGTAAAAGCTGAACGCGCCCATATCGCCCCAACAACCGGATCGCCGACCTTTAAGTTCCGCACCAATTGCTTGAGCTGCATCTTCAATAACAATTATTCCGTCGGATTGAGCGATTTCATTTATTTCGATCATGTCAACCATTTGTCCGAATAAATGTACGGGAATGATTGCTTTTGTTCGTGGAGTTATTTTGCGGCGAATATCTTTTGGGTCAATATTAAACGAAACCGGATCAATATCCGCAAATATTGGTCTTGCGCCGAGTCGAGTTACTGCGCTGGCGGTGGCAAAAAATGTGAAACTTGGGACGATTACTTCGTCGCCTGGTCCGATTTGTGCTGCCATCAATGCGAGTAAAATTGCGTCGCTACCGGATGCACACGCAATCGAATAATCTACTTGCGTATAAGCTGAAATATTTTGCTCAAGTAGTTTAACTTCTGGACCTAGTACAAAAGCTCCCGAATCGCAGACTCGTTTCAATGCCGCTGCGATTTCGTCTTTGATTGTTTCGTATTGACGGCGCAAGTCGAGGAGCATTACTGGTTGAATTTCTGATTCTGTCAATTGATAATTGAAATTACCTTTCATAGTTTTTTGTTAGCTTTTTCAAGCTGAATTTATTGTTTATTACGGAATACTGCCGCAACAGTAATTGTTGGTCAATTGAGCAAAACATTGCGAACAATACCAACTCTACACCCGAAACCCAATTTCACAATTCATAACCAAACCTGATCTTTACCAAAACAAAAACAAAAAAATAAACTCACAGAAATCGGTAAAATATACCGAAGCCGGTATGGGCGGTAGGCTTCGCCCTTGAACAAACGCTCCGCGATGCTACGCTTCCCGTGTTCAGCTTCCTGATTTTAAAACGGCTTCAGCATAATATATTAAAACAGTCTCAAAAACTGTTACATCAGGCATTATTTGCGGAGTCTAACAATTATAAAATTTTAGGTCAAGAGAAATTTTACAGTTTTACACGGTTTTTTTTGAGAAATAAAAAAACTAGAATTATTTTCTTAACTATAATTTTGACAACAAATTCGGCTTCAACCTATTTTGTCAATAATATCTCTGTCGTACAAATTGTCTCTAAAAAAATTGTATTTGATAGTTTTGGAGTTTTTATTGTTCAACAATAGATACGTTGACGGCTGTGCCGCGTGGGAGTTTGAGAAATTGTCGTTTCCAATTACCTTTTTTATTTTTTGTTACAAAAATACAATACGTTTTTTGTCCGAATCGAATATAGTAAGCAATTGCGCATTTCCTAAATCCGATTCGTTCATGCGCGCGAACTGAAACCATATTTAACTCATCAACACAAGAATAAAATTTGCTGTTTTGATGAGTTTCGGTACAGAAGTCAACTATTGCCGGAAATATTCTTTT
>JAIRTV010000184.1 GCA_031254675.1 Planctomycetaceae bacterium
TGTTGGCGGATTGTTTTCACCCACACCGGTTTCTCCTGCAACATTAATTGTTTGTCCCGCTCAAATTCGCCACTGGGACGACGTTGGAGAATATAGTATCGAAAACCTCGCCTTTTGAAATCATCAAATGTTTCTGTTACCGGCGGAACAGCAAACGGAATCCGAACCTTTTTCAAAGAAAAATATAATTCCAATGTTGCCGGCGAATGAACACTAAATGCAATTTTATCACAAGAATTGGTGTTCTGACAAAGCCAATCAAGAACTTCATCATCCAAACTATCCCAATAATAAGTCGGTTCCATGCCCGACCGAACCGCTCCAGGTAAACCACCAATCACAAAATTATAAAACGATAACCATTGCGGAGAATACCAAAACATGTTGAACAAACACGCAACATAAATCAAAAAAACCAATAATTTTGAACATAAACAAATTTTGTTCCTTTTTGTTATTCTGTTGCAAAATGTTTGATTTTTGATTATTTCTTGTTCGTCTTTTTCATTGACCAACATTCTGTTTCTAAAAACATTGTTCCAACGTTTTCCTTTCCAACCTGTTGTCTTCCAAAGTGTTGCGGCGCCGATTCCGGCAATTATTGCCAAAAACGGAAACGCCGGAACAAACATCCGAATACCATCGTGAACCGGAGTCCCCGGCAACGCCCGAAGAAAAAGCAACGACGACATATTCAGGAAAAGCCAAAAACCAGACCAATGTTTGTTTTTGTCCCGAATAATCGTGATAAGACCGGCAAAAAAAAGAACTAAAATTCCCAGCGGTACCGTAATTGCCGACCACACAAGCGTGTTGTACCACGGTAACGAATAATTCAAATCATACAAATCACCGAAAAAAAGTACAGCAATATTGAGTGTTCGGTGCGTGTTCAAATAAAAATATTGATACATTCCGGCAATAGGATTCAACCAGAGACGCGGACTAAATAACCAAAACGTAAACAAAATAAAAAAAATTGTTAAAAAAATACGTTTCGGTAAATTGTCAATACGTAACCGATTTTCTGCGGAAACAAATTGATTCGTTATGAAACGAAAAAGCAACCACAACACCAACGGCAACAAAACACCGCAACCCGAAAATTTAGACGACATTGTTAAACCGACAGCACAGCCAAACCAGCATGTTCCCCAAGTCGATCTCAAAGCGTAAGGAAAAAACACCCAACTCAAAAGCCAAGACGAAATCAATACCGAATCATAAGCCGCAATTTGTGCGTGCGCAAATAATCGCGGAATTAGCAAAATTGAAACAATCCCGAAAAATGCTGTTACGGAATCAAATTCTTGTTGTAACCGATAAAAAACCGCACCGATTGCAAACGCAAAAAAAACAAGAGAACCAAAACGAAATTGTACGATTTCCGGCAAAAACGGCAACGCAACAATTTGCCCGATCATATTCAGAAACACCGGAAAATGAGGATGTCCTTCGTCAGTGAAACAATAACGTTCCAATTCTTGAGTTGAAAACAATAATTTCAAAGAATCGGTTTCCCGAACATGTTCCAATTCGGGAGAAGCCGGAATTGTGTTGTGCCAATTTTTCGGAACACTCGGAATTTGTTGCAAAATCCGTTGACACCAAAACGCCAAATTCGCCGAACGCTCATACATCGTCCCTTCGTCCCACGTCAAGGGAAGAGAAGACGACGACAAAATTAAAACGAAAAAAGTACAAAATACAATTATTCCTGAAAGAAAAAATTTCGACAAATTCTTAGACAACATAATATTTTTGTACTTTTATCGTTCATAATTAGCAATTATTCAGCAACATTTATCCAACAATATTTTCGACCCAGAGCCAACCGAACAACGAAAGTTACGGAATCTCCGCCGAAATCTTTGACGCAATTCCAAGCGGTCTGGAATTGTGTTTCAAGTCTTCGCGATATTCTTCGAGTCGTTTTTTCAAATCCGCAACAATTTCAGGAAATTGTTCACTAACATCGGTTGTTTCGCTGACATCGGTTTCCAAATTATACAATCGCAATTTATTGTATTTTATTCCTTGATTAACCAATTTTTCCGGTTGAAATTCAAGGTAATTTCCCGACAAAAACAATTTCCATTTTCCATGACGAACAACTTGTCCGTTATAAAAATAGGTGTTGCGTGGTGATTGTTCGGAGTTACCGGAAAAATAATCCCACGCTTCAACTCCATCAATTTTCCGGTCATCAGGAACTTTTCCGTTGCAAATTTTCGCTATTGTCGGAAACAAATCAATCGAACTAATTGTTGCGTTTCCGACGGTGTTGGGTTGGATTTTGTTGGGATAACGCATCAAACAAATGACTTTATGCCCGCCGTCATACTTTGTTTGCTTACCGTCCCGTAACGGTATTGCTTTGCCGCCATGATCGCCCATTGTCAACCAAGGACCGTTGTCGGAAGTGAAAATGACCCATGTTTTTTCATCAATGTTACAATCTTTAATCGTTTGCAATATCTGACCAACACTCCAATCAATTTCCTGAATCACATCGCCGTAAAGTCCTTGTTCTGATTTACCGGCAAAGTCGGGATGAACGTGAAGAGGAACATGCGGCATTGAATGCGGAACATAAAGGAAAAACGGTTTGTTTTTATTACGTTTAATAAAATCCGTTGCTCGTTCTGTGTAACGTCGCGTCAAAAAACGTTGATCGGGATCGGTTTCAATAATTGTATTTCCGTCATAAAGCGGTAGCGGTGGAAATTCTTTTCGTATTCCTGTTTTCGGTAAATTAACACCGTTACGCATATCGTTGGAATACGGCAAACCGAAATATTCGTCAAATCCTTGGTTGGTTGGCAGGAATGGTTTCGCGTCGCCGAGATGCCATTTTCCAACGCAGGCAGTGGCGTAACCTTGTTCTTTGAGCATTTCGGCAATCGTGATTTCATTGGGATGAAGTCCATTGGGACCCGCTCCCGGGTTTTCGCCGCGTGTTGGAAAAAAGACAAAATTCACAACTCCAACCCGATCAGGATAACACCCCGTCAAGAGTGAAGCGCGAGACGGTGAACAAACGGTAGCTCCGGCGTAGAAGTTGGTGAACCGGCGACCTTCAACCGCAAGACGATCAAGGTTTGGTGTTTTGAACTCTTGCGCTCCGTAACAACCGGCATCTGCGTAACCTTGATCGTCCGTCATCACAATCACGATATTCGGTTTCTCCGCCGCCAATGTTGTTGCAACAAAAAACAAACTCAAACATGTTACAATGATAAATCGGTTCATTGTGTTTTCTCCAAAAGGGGTTGAATAATTAAATTTGTACAAAATCAAATAATTAAGAACAATAATTTCACAACTATTTGAACAGATTGTTGATTCATAATTTTATGCCAAAAATCATTCGTTGTCAATAGATTTAATTTCGCAACAGAACGATTTCATT
>JAIRTV010000257.1 GCA_031254675.1 Planctomycetaceae bacterium
TTGGCATCGAGTTCCGAAAGATGCGCTGTTGGAAAAAGGAGCCGACATTATCAAAATGCTCCTGTCAACAACGGACGAAACGGAAATGTTGAACATTGTGAGACAACCAGAAACCGAAGACGATATTTTGCGTCTCAAAATGTTTGCTTACAAACGTCTTGGGATGTACGGCACGAAAGCGGCGGTTCCGATTCTTGTCGAAAAACTTGACATCCCAAAAGAAGGATTTTACGCACGTTATGCGTTGGAAACAATCCCCGGTAACGAAATTGATGTTGCGCTTTGTGAAGCAATGAAAACGGTTAAACGTCCCGAAGTTCTTGCCGGAATATTGACAACGCTTGGTGTTCGGGGCAATCCTCAGTCAGCAGCAACCGCTAAAGAATTTCTGAAACACGAAGAACTTGATGTTCGCAAAGCCGCCGGTTACGCTTACGCCAGCACCGCTGGAGATGAGGCGATTGAATTTTTCACACAAAAATCACTCGATCCGGCGTTAGCGGATTCCGGTTTTTTGCTCGCAGAAATTTTTGCGAAAAACGGTCAAAAAGATAAATCAATCAAAATTTATGACGCTTTGGCTGTTGCCGATATTAAGGCGTATCAAAAAGAAGCCGCGTTGTATTGGGGAATTTTGACTCGCGGTTTGGACGGAATTGACTTGCTTGTTGCGCAATTAAATTCCGAATCGCCGAAATTTTTCGGAGTTGGTCTCAAAGCCGGACGCGAACTTCCCGCCGGTAACGTTGTTACAAAAGCAATGGTCGAGCAACTCGGTAAACAATCTGATCCGTTACGGAAAGCGAAATTAGTTCGTTCGATTGGTGATCGTACCGATAAGGAATCGCGTGTTGTTTCGCTTCCGGCAATTTCGGAACTCGCTCAATCCGGTGATGAGGCGGTTCGTGTTGCGGCAATTGATTCGTTACGTAATATCGGCGATCCGTCGGTGTTACCGATTCTGATTGATGCGGCAAATCAAACGGATTCGCCGAAAGTTGCGAAAGCAGCTGAAAACACGTTGCGCAATCTTCCCGGTAAAGAAATCGATGACGCGGTTGTCGGTTTGCTCGAAAAAGGTAACGCTGCAACAAAAATTACAGCGATTGGTCTTGTGGAATATCGTCGAATTATTTCGGCATATCCGCTTTTGAAAAAAGGATTGCAGGATTCTGATGCCGGTGTTCGTAACGCAGCAATTGACGCTCTCGGTCAAACAGCGGGAATTGAAGATTTGCCGATCCTTCTCGATGTACTTAACAAATCGAAGTCGGATGACGAAACGAAAAAAATTCTTGTTGCGCTGAAATCCGCGTGTACACGTTTGCCGCAAGATGCCGCTTCGTCGGAAGTTTTCAAACTCTTCGCAAACAGTTCAACGGCAATGAAAATAAATCTTCTCGATTTACTCAAAGAAATCGGCGGAGCGAAAGCGATGGAAATTGTCGAACAATATGCATGGGGCGATGACGCGGAATTGAAAGATGCCGCAACCGCAATTCTTGGTCAATGGCGTTCACCGCAAGACCTTAAACTGATTGCTGCTGCGTGTTTGAAACTGGCGAAGGAATCGACAGAGAACAAGTTCAAAGTTCGTGGTTTGCGAGGTTACATTCGGCTTGCACGCCAATTCAGTATGTCGGAAGAACAACGGTTACAGATATGTCAGGAGGTTTATGATCTTGCTGACCGTGATGAAGACAAAATTCTGATCTTCGATGTTTTTGCACGATATCCATCGTTGAAGGTTCTGGAGACGACGGTGAAATATCTTGACAGCGAAACATTCAAGGAAAAAGCAGCCGAATCGGTTGTTGTTATCGGTGAAAAGTTACAAGGCAAGTCGCCGCAAACCGCCGACGCCATGAAAAAAGTAATCGAAAAAACCGCCAACAACAATATCAAAGAACGCGCGCAACGTGTTCTCGATAAACAATAACACGTATGTAACGATTTATTTTAATTTCGTGACGATGTTTTTTGTGCAGTTTTTTTGATTTTCCATGAACCTTGTTAAAGGTGAGAGATGTCTAACCGGCGGTATAGCGCAATGCAACCGCCGGATTGTTTTTAGCCTAAATGCGATACAAATTTTCGCTCTGAAAGAAACAATTAATATTAACGTAGGGCAACGTATTACGTAATAAATATTAAAAACCAACGTCCCCTAAGAGTATCTCCCTAAAATTGTGTTGGCAAAATTCTCGTTTCATGGGAATTTCGGACGATAAAATGGTTATAGCAATGCAAAAAATATCAACTGTTTCAAAAAAAGAATACGACCAAATTATAGAAATATGGGAATTGTCTGTAAAAGCAACTCATGATTTTCTTTTGAAAGAAGATTTTGATTATTACAGACAGATGATAAAAAACAAATATCTTGACAACCTTCAATTATACGCAGTGAGAAATCATGTTGACAAAATTCTCGGTTTTATGGGAGTTTCGGAGAACAAAATTGAGATGTTGTTCGTTCATCCAAAAGAAATGAGAAAAGGAATTGGAAACTCCTTACTTGATTATGCGGTCAATAAATTGAATATTAAAAAGGTCGATGTTAATGAGCAAAATAAAGATGCTTTGCAATTTTATAATAAACGCGGATTTGCAGTGTACGAAAGAACAACAAAAGACAACGAAGGAAAAAACTACCCAATATTAAAAATGCAACTAAAATAACCTATTGAAATAATCTGCGAAAATCTACGTTGGCACGAATTATCGCGGATTATTATTTTCGCCGTTGACGGTAAACCGGAAAATTTCATGAGATTATTGCGTGTCTTTTGTCTTTCGAAATAGGAAAAGATTAGAAAATTTGATGGAAGTCTTCGATTTGAGGCAAAAATGAGGTATAATACTGTGTTGGGTTACAATGCGGTAAAAATGCGGTAAAACAGAACGACTTTCGCGTCGCTCAATCCCAA
>JAIRTV010000295.1 GCA_031254675.1 Planctomycetaceae bacterium
TCCTCCACCGCGACGGCTAGGGCAACGGTAAGCGTTTACGGAACCGAAAGAGTTTTTCGTAGAATCGTCAAGGGAAAACCACCATTCTCTTCCGTAATGTTGGTCGAATCCGCGATTGGCAACATATTCGTAAAGAGAGTTTTGTTCGATGTAGGGCCAAAGCAGCACCCACATACTTGGTCGGTCGCACTGGGAATCTGAATTTCCAACATACGCTGGTGGAAGTCCTCCAACAGTGTCGTGAAAATTGTGAATGGCGATTCCCATTTGTTTGAGGTGGTTGGTACACATCGCACGTCTTGCGGCTTCTCTGGCAGCTTGAACGGCGGGTAACAGTAATGCAATTAACACTCCGATAATTGCAATAACCACAAGTAATTCAACCAACGTAAATCCGATAAATGTTCGAACTTTCATTTTTTTCTCCTAGGGAAAAAAGTAAAGATTTTAACAGATTACATAACAAATAATCTGCTTTTTGCTGTAAAGTTGGGAAAACGTAACGCCGAGAAACGGCAACAGAAATATCGCTCTTAGATCAGGAGCGACACGTTATTTTGGACAGGTTTATTCCCACCTACGAAAGTGGTGTATTACAGTTTTAATATGTAACACTGAATTATACCCATTGGATATCACGCAGCGCTCCCTTATCGGGAGACACGTAACTTTGATATCCAAAGTAATTTTCTACCCGGAAAATCCGGTCGTAATGTAGAAACTTACAATTCGCCTAAGCGACCAAAATATAGTTGACGTACTCGATTCTTATTTTTACCCGAACAAAAATTCGGGTAATTTATTCTTCAATTAGAAAATTGGTCTCCAAATGTTGAAACTAAAAAACCAAAATAATGATGTTTAAAATATTACACGATTCATCGTCACTTGTCAATCCGAAAAATAAAAAAATTTTTTTAGGTCAGTATTCAGTGGAATTTTCGTTAAAACTGGACTTTTGCAAATTTTATAACTAGTTATATCAAAAGGACTTATAATCTGATTTTGCTCAATTTTTGCACATTATGAAACAAAAAAACCATAAACATTATTGAAACGATATTTGTAAGACTCTTGATATTTCAACATATCGATTTTTAGAACAACTTTTATAAACGCAATATACAATACAATAATACAGCAAAATCGAGTGATTTCAATGTTTCAAACCATTTGATTTACAGTGTGAAACACAACTTTGCAAAAGTCCAGATAAAATTATAGTTAATCTTAATCATCTTAATTTCTTCCTTTTAAATTTTCTGTAAAATTATTACATATTTTATAACGCTAACAATTGTTCTTTTTTGAGGTTTTGAAATTTTGGAGTTACAAGTTTTTTGATTTCTTCTTTGTAGTCAGTTTCGACTTTGTCGAGATATTTTCGAGACATTTATTGTATTGTTCCACCGCCAAGAACAAGATCATGATCGTAAAATACAACCGCCTGACCTTTGGCAATTGCTTTTTGCGGTTGATCAAATTCAATACGTAAATGGTAATCATCAATTTGTTCAACAGTTGCCCAGTCTTCTTTTTGGCGATAACGAACCTTGGATGTCGCACGAATCGGTGAACTGATTTTCTCAAACGCAATCAGATTGATATTGGTAGCATAAACAGTTTTTGTGTACAAATCACATTCGTCGCCAAGAATAACCGTATTGGCAACCGCATCTTGCGCACAAACATAATACGGCTCCGCACGCGCAATACCAAGACCTTTTCGTTGTCCAATAGTATAACGAATAATGCCTTTGTGCTGACCAAGAATGTTACCGTTTTTGTCCATAAAATTGCCTGGCGGACAAACATGTCCGGTATAACGTTCAATAAAAGCCGCATAATCTCCGTCCGGAACGAAACAAATATCTTGACTTTCGTGTTTTTCGGCATTGATGAAACCTTGCGATGTAGCAATATTGCGAACATCTTGTTTTCGCAAAGAACCCAATGGAAATTTCGTACCGGCAAGATGTTGTTGAGTCATTGCGTACAAAACGTAACTCTGATCTTTCGTTTCGTCAACCGCTTTTTTGAGCAGATATCGTTCGCAAACCGGATCAAATTCGATTTGGGCGTAATGTCCGGTGGCAATAAAATCAAAATCCAACTCTTTAGAACGAAGGAAAAATTTCTCGAACTTCATATAACGGTTACAGTCAATACACGGATTCGGCGTTACTCCGTTTTGGTAAGCGTTAATAAATCGTTCGATAATTTGTTTTTGAAAATCGGGAACAAAATTGAAAACATGAAACGGAATGCCCAATTGATACGCCACACGCCGCGCGTCTTCAACATCGTCCAAAGAACAACACGTTTTCAATCGGGCAATACCGCAAGCAGTTTCTTGATCAAACAATTTCATTGTTGCGCCGCAGCACTCGAACCCTTGCAACTTCATAAGATACGCCGCAACCGAACTATCCACTCCGCCGCTCATGGCAATCAAAACGTTATCTCTCATTTTTTGTAATGATTACTGTTATTGTTGTGCGAGTTCGGCGAAAAACCGCGCGGAAGCCAAAATACCGGAATGAAAACTTGCCAGCGAAAATTTTTCGTTCGGCGAATGTAACGCATCGTCGTCTTGCCCCCAACCAACAAGCAGAACTTCCGCCCGTAAAACACGGTGAAATTCCGCAACAATCGGAATAGAACCGCCTTCTCGTGTGAACACCGGCGGACAATGAAACGTTTTTTCAAGTGCTTTTGACATTGGCACAACAAACTTGCTGGAGTCGAGGTCTAACCTCATACCGGACGCACCGTGTTGCACGACCAATTCCCACGCAATACCCGAAGGTATTCGCGAAGCAATAAATTTTCGGACAGAATCGGCAATCGCGTTTGGGTCTTGATCCGGCACCAACCGACACGTCAATTTCGCAGACGCTTTATCCGGAATAATCGTTTTCGACCCTTCGCCCTGATAACCCGACGTCAAACCGTTGATGTCAAACGTCGGACGCGCCCAACGACGTTCATTCGTCGAAAAACCAACCTCGCCAAAACCTTGCGCTAAACCGATCTTTTCAAAAAAAGCGTTGTCGTCGAAAGCAAGATCAGCAAATTGCGTCCGTTCTCGGTCAGTGAGTGGAATCACGTCTTCGTAAAATCCGGGAATCTGAACAACACCGCTTTCATCAATAAATTGTGCCAGAATTTTCGTCAACGCTATTGCCGGATTGAACACCGAACCGCCAAATGTCCCACTGTGCAGATCGCGATTGGGTCCCGTCAAGAACAACTCAAAAGCAATAATACCACGCAAACCGTAAGTAATTGTCGGTTGACCGAAGCCAAACATACTTGTATCACTCACCAAAATACAATCACAAGCCAATTTCTTTTGACCTTCGTCAGAATGGAGAAAATGATCAATTCCATGACCACCACATTCTTCTTCGCCTTCAATAATGAATTTAATTTGGAACGGTAATTTTTCACCGGATCGAATTAACGACTCCACCGCAAAAACATGAGTCAAAA
The DNA here is from genome assembly GCA_031254675.1 of Planctomycetaceae bacterium. Taxonomy (GTDB): domain Bacteria; phylum Planctomycetota; class Planctomycetia; order Pirellulales; family Thermoguttaceae; genus WRKP01. The sequence goes on from JAIRTV010000295.1 coordinate 3,496, forward strand.
GTTGACCTTTATCATCGGTTGCTCCGCGTGCGTAAACATTGCCGTTGCGAATCGTTGGTTCAAACGGCGGCGATTGCCAGAGTTCCAACGGTTCGGGCGGCTGCACGTCGTAATGACCGTAAACTAAAATAACCGGAGCATTCGCAACTGCCGGCGTTTCAGCGTACACCAAAGGAGAACCAACCGTTTCAATCAATTCCGATTGCAAACCGATTGCACGAAAATAATCACAGAACCAATCGGCAGTCCGCAGAATTTCCGGCTGAAACTTCTCAACCGCACTAATACTCGGAATACGCAACACTTCAAACCATTTCGATTCAAAATACTCTTTTTGTGATAAAATATAGGCTTCAAATAAATTCATAGCAAAATCAGTAATAAAATAAACCGTAAAACAAACAATTCAAACAACAAATAATAACCAATTTTTTATTTTCCCGAAAAGAATTGATTCGGGGGCTTGTGGAAATGGGTTTATCGTTTATATTTAACATTTAATATTTCAACATTCAATATTCCCATTCGATAAAATAATCAATAAAATTGTTGCATCGAATGATAATTATTCAGCGTTTTGTGTTGATTGTGAGATTGAATACCCCAAAACGACATGGCAATGACTTAACACATTATCATTACGGGGCAAAAAATACAAGAACTCACTGAAACAAATCACAGAATAATTATATTGAATTTCCAAACAATATTTTTCCAACGACACGTATGTTTTCTCTTTCAATTACTACAACCGTATTATTTCTGCTCATGGTTTTAACCCAAGAAACTCCGTTGCCCCAAGAATCTTCCGCCGAACAAGGAGTTCGCCCTGATATCGAAGCCAATTACGCTCAATCAGAATCGGAAGCCGAAGCATTAGGGCAAAAAAATAAAGAATTTATGGAAAAATTTTACAATTTCCGTGAATCCAACAAAAAATTGAACGCCTTAAAAGTTGAATATCCCACCGCCAAACCGGAACGGCAAGAAAAAATTGACAAAGAATATTGGTCGTTGTACAACAACGGTTTGGCAACCTATAAACAAATGTTTTCTATCGGTTTTGAAGCCTTTGACGAAGCCCCAAACCGAAATCCGTTTGTGAATAATCTTCTCTACGGCATGGTCGAATGGGAATATCGCCGCGAAAATTACGAACAATCCGTAACGATATTCAAACGGCTTGTTGCGAAAGGAATTGCTCGCGAAGCCGAAGTTCTGTATGCTTACGCGGGATTGGCGGCATTGCTGACAACCGATGTGGACGAAGCCGAATCATGGCTCAAAACCGCAACTGATAACGGTTATCTGGAAAAAGTTCTGAAAAATATTGGCGAAACCCAAAAGGGGCAAGAACAAGTTATGGCTCTTGAAGGTTTCTACAACCGAATGCCGCAATTCAAAATCGATTGGGCAAAAGAATCCGAAATCCGAAAAACGGAAACCGAAATTGGAGAAAAAGATCCGGCAAAAAAATTGCCCCGTGTTCAAGTCAAAACGACAAAAGGAACAATCGTTATTGAACTTTTTGAAAACGAAGCGCCGAATACGGTTGCCAATTTTATTTCGTTAGTAGAGAAGGGATTTTATAATGGTACGGTATTCCATCGAGTTTTGCCGCAATTTATGGCTCAAGGCGGTGATCCAACTGGAACAGGTCGAGGCGGACCGGGTTATGCGTTTAACGACGAATGCGGTTCAAAATTTCCCAATGCTCGGAAACATTTTCGTGGTTCGCTGAGTATGGCTAATGCTGGTCCCAATACGAATGGTTCTCAGTTTTTCTTGACTTTTGTGCCGACTTATTTCCTTGATGGTCGTCATACGGTGTTTGGGCGTGTGGTCGAAGGCATAGAAGTTTTGGCGGAAATCCAACGTGTCGATCCACAAGATGAAGACAGTATCATTCCTGTGCTTGATAAAATTGAAGAAGCCAAAGTTCTCAATAAACGTGAACACCCTTACGAACCGGTTAAAAATGCAAATCAACGTTAATATGTTGAAATGTTGCAAAAAAGGTTCGATTATTTTTTTACATTTTCATAACCTCTAACAACCACGAGATTAAAATGGCGTACACTTGGAGTAAAGACCTCGAAACGGGTAATTCCCTGATTGATTCTCAACATCAACAACTGATTAAGGCGGTTAATGATTTGTTGACGGCGTGTTCGACGGGACAGGGGCGAGACAAACTTCACCAGACGTTGGATTTTCTGGTTTCCTACACGGTAAAACATTTCGGCGATGAGGAAAAACTGCAACAACAGTATCAATATCCCGATTATGCGAACCACAAAAATCTGCATGAAAAGTTCAAGGAATTTGTTCATGATCTTGCTACTCAGATGAAAGCGTCTGGTCCCACGGCAACAATGATTAGTAAGGTAACATTTGGTGTGGGTGATTGGTTGGTCAACCATATTAAACGGGAAGACACCAAAGTTGCGGCGTTTATACGTGGAAAAACAGCATAACATGTCATCTTTCTTTTCAGGTGGGCAACCTTTCGCCGAAAGGTTGCGTCGGCGATAGCCGACTCGCCCCTGTTTTCGGACAGCAATTTGTATTGCCAAGCGGTTCGGAATCCAATTGCCAGCCGACCACAGGGACAAGTTGCTTCGAAGGTGGGTGATGTTTCGCCGAAGGGCTTTCACCCACCATCACATCGGCGAAAGCCGATTAGCCCCTGTTTTCGGACAACAATTTGTATTGCCAAACGGTTTGGAATTTGATTGCCGTCCGAAAACAGGGTCAGAATTGCCTAACGGCAATGCAACCTTTCGGCGAAAGGTTGCCCACCACAAGATGAATGATGTTGCTTCGAAGGTGGGTGATGTTTCGCCGAAACATCACATTGCCGCAAGGCAATTCCGACCCTGTGTTGAGCTGGCAATTTGTGTTGCCGAGTTGTTTGGAATCAGATTGCCCGCGGAAGTTTCTCTTTTAACGACAATTCCACTAAATTACCAAAAATTTCTTAAAAAGCAAAAAGTTCGGTTTTACGTTGGTCGAACTTCTTGTGGTGATTGCGATTATCGGCGTGTTAATCGCTCTTCTGTTACCGGCGGTTCAAGCCGCGCGCGAAGCCGC
>JAIRTV010000306.1 GCA_031254675.1 Planctomycetaceae bacterium
TGATTTAATTTTGTATCATAAAACATGTTTGATACAATTTTTTTTCCGTTGAGAGCAACGGAATATATCTTCTTTACATTTCCATTTGTTGTAATACTCAAAATATCATTTTCGTTATAAAAGACTATTGTTGCTTGGTTTATCCAACATAATTGATAATTTGTAAGATGATCGAAACAAAAGTTTAAGTCAATAGAAGTTTTAGCTTCATAAAGTAAGAACGGTTTTTCTTCTTTTGATCGCAAGCAATACAACCTATCCGAAAATTTTTGTTCATCTACATATTTTACATATTCTTCCAAAGTATCAAAAGAAGCAACATCAAGAGGATTCTTTGAGATCTCGCGATGAACGTAGGCAATTGAATAGTCCGGTTGTTCTGACATTGACAACGCTAGTATGTTTCCGATATTGCTTGACTTGATACGACAATCATATTGCGTATCAATGTTAGTAAAAAGTTTTTCTGCATTCGCGGTAAACAAACGAATTCCATTATATTGAACTGTACCAGAAATCGCAATTCGCTTGCCATCTGGTGAGAGGCAAGCTCGCTGGGTATATTGCGTAGAAGTTATTTGAGGTGTAGGAAAATAAATTCCATGACGAGTTGAATCGATTGTTTCCCGTTTTTTATTTTTTAAAAAATATTTTTTGCCCCAAAAGGTAAGAACAGGCGTACAAATGAGTCCTCCAAGCAAAAAATATTTCAACCAATTTCTACGTCCCTGATTTATTGTCATATTACCCTCAAATTATCGTAAAAAATGTTTATTTTTTGTAACAATTCACGCTACTATTTTATGTTTATCTGATTTTTCTGTGTATTCCGTATATTCTGTTTTCAAAAAAATATTGAACACGGAAAACACAGAAAAGTTTTATGATAAATCGTTCGGTGGCATATTTAATTTTCAAAAAAAACGTAAACGGTTACAAGTAAAAGACCTTGTGTTAGGGAGAGGTCAAAGAAAAGGTCTATTGAATTTCGCAAAGAATTAATCCGAACAAGATTCTCGTTTGCGATCTTTTTATTTGTCAAACGAAACACGATTGATTTTCGTAGAGCCATTGTTTTGCGAAATGTCGGTCGCAGAATGGGACGACATTGGGTTGTTCTTTTGTTGCCAATTCGCCTTTGCCGAAAATCACTACCGAATCGTTTTCGGTGGCGTTGGACAACGCCCAAGCAATTGCTTCTGCTCGATCCGGCATAATTTGAACTTGATGCGGCAACGTAAAACCTTTGCCAATATCACAAATTGCGTTGGAAATTTCGTTATTCAAATGGTCGGTGGCGGCGGTGAGAATGACCGAATCGGCTAAGGTTTCCATTGTTTTGCCGAAGAGTAAACGTTTAGTTGGTTCGTGATATTCGGCGGCACCGAAAACACAGATTACTTTTCTTGGCGTAATATCTCGAATTGTTCGCAGTGCCGCAGCCAAGGAATCGACTGTCCGCGCGGAATCAATATAGACATTGAAGTTTTGTCCGCATTCGATTCGTTCCATGCGGCTGGGAATATTCTCAACCCGTTCGATTCCACGCACAATTGTTTTGATATCAATCTCGAATCCAATACCTAATGCGGTTGCCATCATGCAATTATAGATAAATTCATCGCCGATAATTTTTGTTTGAAAGGCGACGGCTTCGGTGCCTGCGGTAACAATGAATGTTTGTTCTCCGGCGTAACGTTCTACAAGCACGGAACTGATTTCCGCTTGATTCCGCATCCCAATTGCCAGCAATGGTTGATCGATAAGCGGGACGATTGCTTCGCTAATTCGGTCATCAATATTGCAGATTGCTAATGCTTTTTTCTTGGCGTATTTGAAAATGGCGAGTTTACTTCGGCGATATTGTTCGACGGTTTTGTGTAGATCGAGGTGATCGCGTCGAATATTGGTTAAACAGATGGCGTCGAATTGAATTCCTCCCAGCCAACCGTTGGCGATCATTTGGCTGGACGCTTCAATAATAACATGGGTGCAGCCGTTTTTTGCCATTCGGTCAAGCCAAAGCGGTAATTGATCGGGCGTCATATTGGGTTCGGCGTGGACGTGAAATCCTTGACCGTCGAAAATACCGAGCGAACCGATCAATCCAACTTGAATACCGGCTTCGGCGAACATCCCTGACATGAGATAGGAGGTTGTGGTTTTGCCGCTGGTTCCGGTGATTCCGATAAGTTTGAGGGATTTGCCGGGGTAATCGTGAATCGCATGACAAAAAGCAGCGAAACCTTCGACAACGCTTGGAATAATGAAGAACGGGACGGAATCAATTCCGGTAACCGGACGATCCGCCACCACCGCCGAACAACCATGATGGACAGCTAAACCCACAGATTCGGCAAGCATATCGTCCTTGTCGGGCAAGGCAAAAAACACATCGCCAGGTCGAACGGCATCAGGGTCTGTCACACAACTCTTCGCACGAACATCGTTGCCAAACAACTGATGAATTTTTTTACTAACACTTTTTAGTGTTTTTTTCAAAGAAACCGATTCCGTTCCTTTACAACAGGTTTGCATCCTTGCCTCCTGTGCGGGTACATTGAGATAAAATAGGGGAACAAACAATAACCACAACCAATAAAATAGATAAACTTCTTTATTGTGTTATTGCTTGGTTGCCGACAAAACGTATTGTTCCTGATTTAGCGATTTCTGTCAATCTCAATTTTTCTGATTTTTTTCCAACATTTCTACGTTTGTTGTTAATTTAAGTAAACGAGGCGGACAATTCAGGAATAATTCGGAGCGATTGGGAACGCGATCCGAACAATTCCGAACTGTTCAAAGCGTACTACATAGTACAAAAGAATCAGTAACAATCGAAGGAATACGAGTTGGTTTGCCTGTGGCGAGATTAACAAACACCCAAAGCGTTTCCGCTTCGGCAATAGTTTGATGATCACTTGCGCGAAGGAAACAATATTTTCGCGTCGAACGAATATTTCGCCAATCACTAATCCATGTTTTCACCGTTAATTCATCGCCCTCAAACGCCGGAATAAGATACTCAATCGTATGACGTCGAGCAAACCAGTTCGAACCAAGTTCGAGATAACGTTGCGCCGACCAACCATTGGCATCAGAATGCCTTATCGCCGCTTCATTCATCCAACGAAGATAACAAAGATTATTCGCATGACGGTTTTCGTCAATGTCGGACGGAAGAACAATCACTTTGTGTTCATAAATGGGAATCATCGAAACAAATATAAAAATAGTAATTTTAAGGAAATTTTCTGAATACTTCTAAAAAATTGGTCATAACTTCGATTGGAACTATTCAGTTGTTTGTCTTTTACATTTATGTGAAACACCAGGAGCGAGTACGTTTTAGGTCTGACTGCAAAATCTCCATACAACAGTTCACGTCGTCAACAATTTGGAAATCGTACATTCCTACGCAAAGAAAGTCGGCGCCGGATTCCAACGCAAAACGAAAACCATCTTTCGGCGAAATAGCTCCGGCAGCAAGCACTTTGAAACCGATCCAGGGTTGTTTGAGCGAATTCATAAATTCGATTGTGTCTTCTGGTTTCCGACAATACACATTATCACGTTCCGGTTTATCGGACATTCGCGACCAATAGTTGCTGTGATGAATTGTTTTCATCCAGAAATCGGGTTCGATTCCGTGTTCGACGCAGGCTTTAATTGTTTCGATTCGGTGTCCGCCAAGCCCGACGGGCACCTCTTCTTTCCGAATCCGTTCGACAAATTTTGTAATTTCGTCAAATTTTCCTTCTCGAACTAATCGATCATTTGTTTCGCCTTGAATATACGCTGCTGCCGCCCCTTTATCGAGACAATTCAGAGCTCCGTCCAACGAAGAACAATCCGCAATATAATGCATAGAACCATCTGCTTTTTCCCAATAATCGGTCATAATTCCGATATGCGAATGATGCCCCAAATAAGCGTTAACGCCGCAAGCTTCTGCCATTTTGAAGGTTGCAATAATTTTGTCGCGGGTGTGATAAGCTTTGACAAGTTCGGAAACGTACATTAAATCGCGTGAATGCGCCCAACCGCCAATCAGATTGCCGCCCATAATAATTCGGCTTAATTCGATTCCTTTGAGGGTTGCTTTTGCCATTGGTTTTTTTAGGTCGGAGAGTTTTCCCCAATTGGTGTGGGTTCGCGAAGCACCGGAAAGAGCATCCACTGTTACATCTTTGGCTCCGGTGTTTTTGGATTCTTCGGCAAGTTTTGCTGCTAGAATTTGTTCTTCATTGCTAAGAATTGCGGTTCCTGCTGCGAGAACCGCTCCGCCGGTTACTATTTTGCCTAATACTTGGCGTCGGTCGGGATTGGTTGGTTGAGATGAATTGTTGTTCATATTATTTTTTGGGGGTTGAGTTTGAACGAAAGATCAAATTAAAAAGCGAAAGCATCATAACAAAAAATCAGAACACCCGCAAGAACTAAAACAAGTTTCTATCGAAAAACAAAACCGAAATTTCAAGTGTAAAGAAAAACGGAACTAAAAATCAAAAAGATTGTTATTCGCTACGTTTATGAGTTTACTCTGACTGCATGCAACATTTTTTGTACTTTTTTCCGCTACCACACGGGCAAGGATCGTTACGACCAACCGTGTTGTCGTTACGGAACGGCTGACCGTTTTCTATGGCTTGAAGCGGCTCCATAACCTGTGTTCGTATCATCGTACTTGCCTTTGTGCTACCGGTCAATTCGTCCAACATTTTGTATAAAAAATCATTATTAACATTTTCGCCTCCAAATTCTTGTTCGTATTGAGTCAATTCCTGATCAAGTTCTTCCGAATCCTCTTCCTCTCCATCTTCAACCACTTCATTTGTTTCAGTATCAGGCAAACCAACCGAAGTTGTCTCATCATAACGCTTCATCCATTTACTCCATTCCGACTCGCCCTGATAACTCAACGCAATATTATTTTCAATCATTTGCGCCAACTCCTGCCAAAAGAGTTGCAATAATCGATGCTCGTTTTGTGCTTCCATTTGATGTTGCCGGATCGGCTCTCTCAGCGATTCCAAAATCGGTAACGCTTCATGACCCTTTTTTTTCCGAAACAAATCATGCGCTTGGATAATTGATTCTTTTTCAAAACGATATTTTTTTGTGCCAAGCAAATCAAATAAACGAAGCAAAACCAATTGATCAATATGTTCTTTCCTCTGTTTTATTGTCTCCGCCGAATTCGAATCGGAATCATTCTGCTGAGTTTCGGCAAATTTTTGTTCGCATTTTTCCAGAAAAGCATCGGCTTCTTCGTAACGTTTTCCCAGTAAAAGCAACGTCGCATAAGAAATCATGATACAACATTGATCATAGTACGCTTGCGTCGGATCAGGAATTAAACGAAGAAATTGTTCAAAATTTTCCAAACAACGTTGTCCCCACAAAATGGCATCGTCAATCCGATTCAAAGCATAAAGTTGCTCTTCAATATGTCCAATTGTTCGGCGTTGCATCTGTAACAACAAAGCGGAAAAAGCGAGTCGTTGGTGATCGTGAGTACGCAAATATTCGATATTCAAACCTTCAAGATTCTCCGCAACCAAACGATTACGTTCATGAAACACTTTTTCAAACTGACCAAATGCTTCTTTATGTTGTTGCCGATGGGAAAAGAGAAAAGCCAAACTTTCCAACGCATCACAAAACGCAGAACAAAAATCAAGAGCTCCGTCATTGATCAATTTTTGGACATGAATGATCGCCTTGTTGTACCATTTTTCTGCATTGTCATATCGTTTAATAGCACGATACGCCATGCCAAGTCCCAGATAAATCGCGTAAAGATTTTTCTGCGTCTCCTGAAAATTCGCAAATAACGGCGACTCCAAAACGTTACGCGCTTTCAGGAACAATTTTAGTGCGGTTTTGTAATGTCCTCGACGCAATTCAAGATTTCCACGTTGACTCTCCATCGCCGCCTCATTGTGTTTCTCCGTAAGATGCACCATTGCTTTTTGTTGAATGTCATCGCCGGCGTCTTTTTTGGGGGAGGGCGGAGAGTTTTGATTTGATGTACGGTTTTCTTTCTTTGAGTTTTTGAGTGTATTCGCGTAAGGTATTGACTTGACTTTTTCGGCATTGGCGGCACTGGAAATTTTGTTGGTTTCCGCTGCTTTGTTACAAAGTCGTTGCATTTCATCAAGAGCCTGATCCGCTTCCTTGTGTCTGCCAAGATATTCCAACGCATTCGCACGACAACGCGCAATTTCAATCAATTGTCTTTCTATTGCCGAAAAATGATGTTTTTGATCCGTCTTCAATAACGTTGTAAATTCTTGAACAGCAAGATCAAGCAATTGCAGAGCGTTTTCGTATTCGTGAAACTGCATGATCATGTACGCCTTACGAAATGGAACTTCGCCGGAAGCGGAAAATAACGCCCAAAAAGCATTGGTTCGATCTTCTTTTTGAGCAATCGCCAACGCCTTATCGTAATATTGCCACGCTTGGTCTTTTTCTGCGCGACTGGCAAACATGTCGGCTAACTGTAAAATTGTTTCATAATGTTGATCGTCAAAATGGTAAGATGCCAGATGATCAATAAGATCGCCATCGCCAATCCGAATAATAATTTTGTCGCCTTTTTTCGCAACACGATCACTTACTTCGGCGCGACGTTGTTGACGTTTCTTGATGGCTTTGTCCGCAAGTTCGTCGTAATGGAGCAGGTCAGCAAGAGCGGATTCCCGATCACCAATCTCCGACTTCCAAATTCCACGCGAACTGTACATAGTAAGAAGCGGATTCCAATCAGTAAAATGAGACGAATGAGGATTGAATCGTTGCTCCATTGTCTGAATCGTACGGTCAAGAAGCGCAATCGCCGCAACTGTTGCCTCATTGTTTTTGTGGAGACTTTCGGCATATTTATGAACATCAAGTGCCCATTCATTTTTCACTTCATCAAAATCGCTCTCGGAAAGATTTTCAACACATTTGGAATAATATTTAAAAAACGGAGCTTGATCACAATTGATTTTGTTTTGTCGTGACACGGGAGGAAGGAAAGTAATGACTTGCGAAATCGCGATGAAGAGTTCTTGTCGCAATTCGATTTGTCCTTCTTCGATTAATGTTTCCGCCAATTCGGTTAGTTCCTCAATAATCTGTAAGGATTGATCGAATTGACACTCCATCACGTGAGCAACAGCAAGCGACCCCAATTTTTCAAAGAGAAGACGACGTTGTTCCAACTCTCCGCGTTGAATCAATCGACGAAGTTTTTCGACTTCGGGTTTTAATTGTTTCGGAGAACCAAACGAAAAACCAGGAATATTAGGAAAACCGCCGCCCATGTTAATTTAACTCCCATTCATTAAAAACTGTTTTGAAATATCACTCTAAAAATTCTCGCAAAAGCTCTCACAAATTAATTACAAATTTTCGCAAAGGAGATCACCGATTTCGCGTGTGCCGTAACCCATTTTTCCGGCGGCTTGACTTTTCATTTTATGACCGGTAACAAACATGATTGCGTTCATGATGCGTTGAGCGGCATGCGTGTAACCTTCTTGTTCCAATAACAATGCGGCGGCAGAAACGGTGGCGATTGGATTGATCACATTTTTACCGGTGTATTTGGGAGCACTTCCTCCCATTGGTTCATACATACTGCATCCGTTTGGTTCGGGATTGATATTGCCGCCGGCAGCGACTCCCATACCGCCCTGCAACATTCCGGCAAGATCCGTAATAATATCGCCAAACATGTTTGTTGTTACGATGACATCGTAATATTCGGGATTTTTGACCATCCACATACAACAAGCGTCCACATGATTGTAATCTGTTTTGACATCGGGATATTCTTTGGCGACTTCGTTAAAAGTTCGTTGCCAGAGATCGTGTCCGAAAGTGAGGACGTTTGTTTTGGCAACAAGCGTGAGCATTTTTCCTTTGGGGTTATTTCGTTTTCGCGTGTATTCGAAAGCCCAACGAATACAACGTTCGGTACCTTTTCGAGTATAGACGGCGGTTTGTGTTGCGATTTCGTCGGGTGTTCCTTTTTTCATGCAACCGCCAATGCCGGTGTACAAATCTTCGGTGTTTTCCCGAACAACCACAAAATCAATATCTTCCGGTTTTTTATCCTTCAACGGTGTTTCGACTCCGGGAAACAATTTGACGGGGCGAAGATTGATGTACTGATCAAATTCGAAACGCAACCGCAACAAAAGAGATTTTTCCAAAATACCCGGAGTCACATCGGGATGTCCAATAGCTCCGAGAAGAATCGAACGATAACCACGCAACACGGTAATTTCCTCATCGGTGATTGTTTTTCCTGTTTTGAGATAACGATCACCGCCAATATCGAAGTAATCGAATTGCATATCAATTTTTTCGAGTTGCCCGACAGCGTTGAGGACTTTAACCGCTTCGGCAACTACTTCCGGTCCCGTTCCATCACCGCCAATAACAGCGATTTTCAATTTGTTATTAAGAGTGGTCATTGTTTCAATTTTTTAGTGTTTGGTATTTGTAATCATTCACGTTGTTTAACTCTTACAAAAAGTTAAAAATGTCAAATTATTTTACAAGTTCGAGTTTGTTTTGGAATAGGGTCGAACCGGCAAACGGGAAAATTATTCCGATGTGGTACGATTTCATTTACGATTGCGGCAATTGGGTTAATGAAAAAATTCCTCAATGAGTTGGAAAAAGATTGCGGGTTCTTTGGCTGAAGAGATTGCGTTGCGAAATTTTTTCACGCCGAATCGGTTGATGGCGTAATGGCAAACGGTTTTTCGTATTAGCAACAACGCAATATGATCATTGAATTGCCGTTTTAGTAAGTTGAAATGTTTTTTGATCAGGTTACGCAATTCTGTTGCGGTTGGTTCGAGATCGACAGCTTCCCCACGCAACATCTGTGTGATTTGCCGGAAAATCCAAGGTCGTTCGATACTGCCGCGCCCGATCATAATTCCATCAACAGGATAATTTTTGATGCAAAATAAAGCGTCGTCAACAGTTCGAATATCACCGTTGCCAATGAGCGGAATGGATTTTAGTTTTGGTTTAATTGCAGCGATTTCATCCCAATTTGCATTACCGCGATACATTTCAGTTGCGGTTCGACCGTGAACCGTCAATCCGGCAGCGCCGGCATCTTCGATTGATTGCGCAACATCAATTGCATTGATTGTATCGCGAGTTCGTCCGAGTCGAATTTTTGCCGTAACAGGAACTTGTCCGGCGGCGGAAACTACTTTTTGTACGAGATCGCCGATACGGTTTGGAAATTGCAACAGAAAAGATCCGCTGGCGCTGCGGTTGGCGATTTGTTTTGCCGGACAACCGAAATTCAAATCAATCACGCTTACCTTAAATTCAAACGCTAAACGTTGCGCCAATTGGGAAAGCGTATCAGGATTATTGTCCCATATTTGCACGGAAAGCGGACGCGGTTCGTCCCGAACACCCCAAAGACGGGACGGTAATTCATTGCCCCGCATTGCCAACTCCGCAAAAGAACGAGCCGAAACCATTTCTGTTGCAATCAAATCAACGCCGCCAAACATTCGCAAGAGTTCACGGTGAGCGTAATTCGTGTAACCTGCCATCGGCGCTGAATAAAGAAGCGTTCCCATGAGTTCCGACAATATTCGAATATGATTACATTATTTTTCGGCGATAATGTTGTTGTCTATTTAGTCATCGTCCGCCGGTTCTTGAAAGAGTGTTTCGAGAATTCGCGTATTTCGTTCGACGGTTAGAATAGCGCGTTGTGTTTCCACGCCGTCGCTGCCTTCCGCTTCCATTGGAAAAACATGCCGCTTTTCGGGAAGCGCAAAACGAATCCCAAAAGAACCATCCGGTTGAACTTTAATCGGTTCATTCCGAATCGTTACCTGAACACTTGGGTCTGTCTTACCGTGAACAATAATATCAACATCAATATTAAAAAGAAAATTGCGACGGGTTTTTTCTGAACTTAATCCTTGATGTTTCGCCGCACGGTAACGCGAAAGAAGCGGAGCCGACATGGGACGATGTAATTGTTCTTCAAATATTTTTTTGAGTTCTTGATTATTGCCGTCGCCGCCGCTGAGTTTGTAAATTCGTCCTAAATCGTCCGCTACGCCGCGCCAATTGCCGTCAAGATTGTCCAATTCGTCGATCACTTGTTGCTGAGGCGTTTCAACAACATTGCTGGACACAAGCGAATAAAATTTCTTTTCCCGCGAAAGATAACCGAGTTCAATCTGGAATGTTGAAGGCGGATTCACAACATCTAAATACCAGTTATTCACGCCGCCATGAACCAAAATATCACGAACAAATAATCGTTTTGGTTGTGCTGTTCCGTCGGATTCCAAACGGAAAAGACGAATAATCGGCAAGGATGTATGCCAAAACATACCCAACGCCACTTTTGCTCGTTCTACTGTTCGGGCGGTTATTTCCCAAAACGCATGAAGCCAAAACGAATCCCGAACCAATAAAACAAGACGATCTGTTCGTCCTTCGTCGGAGTGCGTGCTAATATCACGCCGAAGTTTTTTCCGATATTGCGAGGCAATATCCTGATTTTTGCGAGGTTCGACGGCAACAATGATGGTGTTTGGTTTTTTGGGAATTTCCTTTTTAGCATCTTTTGTATTGGTTGTGGAGGAAGCGGATTTTGTGGGCGGTGTTTTGGGGGAAGTTTTTGGGGTTGTTTTTGCAGGCGAATTTGGGGAAGACGTTTCAGTTTTTTTCTCTTCAGTTTTCTTTTTTTCCTCAATTTTCTTTTTCTCTTCTAGTTTTTTCTTTTCTTCAATTTTCTTTTTCTCTTCTAGTTTTTTCTTTTCTTCAATTTTCTTTTTCTCCTCTAGTTTTCTTTTTTCTTCAATTTTCTTTTTCTCCTCTAGTTTTCTCTTTTCTTCAATTTTCTTTTTCTCCTCTAGTTTTTTCTTTTCTTCAATTTTCTTTTTCTCTGCAATTTTTTGTGTCTCGTCTAAATTCTTTTTTTCATTAATTTTCTTTTTTTGTGGTGTTGTGTTGGGTTTCGATGGCATTGTTTGATCTAATTTGGCAAGTCGCGGCAAAATCACTTCACGCCCAATTTTGGTGCGTGCTTTTAATGCTAATGCATTGATGAGTTCATCCTTGCGCATTGTGTGCCAACCGGGAACAGAAAGTTCCTTTGCTAGTGTTCCGAGTTCTTTTGCTGTCAATAAATTCAGTTTTGTCGAAATGGTCACAGCTATCTCCGCTTAATTGATTAAATTGGTCATAATGAGAACCGCATTTGGTTATCTGCCAACATGTTGTTAAAATAGGCTAAGGACACAAAATTATTAAAACAAACATGATACGCTAGTTAAAGATTTTGAATAAGGAATTTGAATACTATACCAGAGAAAAAGAAAAAAACAACTATCCGCCTCCTTTGTTTTTAAAAATATACAGCCCCTTTCCTAAGACAGAAGGAGTGGTGGATAGTGGAGAGTTGATCGTGGAAAGTGGAGAGTGTCGCATGCGGAATTTTTACCACAAAACAATAATTCCGCATGTGACACTCTCCACGATCATCAACTACAAGGTGGGCAACCTTTCTTTTCAGATGAAAATGCGCCATTTCTGAGTGTAAATGAACTATTTCTGAGTGTAAATGAACTATTTCTGAGTGTAAATGAACTATTTCTGAGTGTAA